>NZ_JBEXID010000008.1:0-181637 GCF_040608395.1 Streptomyces sp. NPDC005181 | reverse complement strand
CCGAACAGTTCACTCAGGACGCCCAAGACTTGCTCATCAATGCGGTCCTGGTGCAGAAACGGGTAGAGCAACGACACATGCGCTGGGACCCCGGCCCCCACCGACCCATCGAACCGTTCACGCCAGCCGCCCACGACAGGCTCCGCCTCGGAGACCCTAACGATCAGCGCTGTCTCGCCCGCCCCGTACTGCGCCACCTCGTCCGCTGCCATGGCGACATGATGCCAGTTAGTGGACCCCCGCCCGCAAGATCACGACCTCTACGAACTTCCGCGGAGCAGCACTAGCGCAGCTCCGCGAAGCGGGCCCTTCCATCAGGAGCCAGGCCAACACGCCTCACGACCAATGCGGGAGAGCCCGTTACTGGTGATCTTCGCATGATGCCGCGCGGCGAACCCTCGTCTTCGCAGTTCAAGACGTCGACCCAGCGACATCACGCATCAAACCTCAGTAGCGGCGCCATGGCCACCATCGCCTCCGTTCTGTTGTACCCGTCGCGGCCCTCGCTGTGGAGCCGGATTCGGCGTAGGCCATGGGAGCGGTGACTGTGACGGGTGAGTTGTCGCCAGCGGTGATGTTGATGTTCTGCACGGCCCGGTGGACCTGCTCTGGTGTGGGCTGGCGAACTCCGGTTGGCATGGTCGAGCGGAGCTCGGCGACGAACTGAGTAAGGCGGGTGCGGACCTGGTCGACGATGTCCTGGAGCACGACGGGCGAGACTGCCCAGTAGAGCTCATCGATGACGAGGCCGCGGCTGTGGTACTGGTCCATGGCGGCCATCAGTGTTCGGAGCTCTGCGGCGCCGGGAAGACTGAGCCGCACCGGTTCCCCGGGTGCGGTCTGGGAGATCAGGTTCTCCAACTGGCCGACCCCGAAGGGGACGGTTATGTTCTCCGTGATCTTGCCGTGCGTGAAGTCCGGAAGGTGGAGGGCGCTGATGGTCTCTGCCAGGTATTGCCGGAACGCCGTATGGGAGTCGGCCCGGATCGGCGCCCGGATTCTTCGGTAGTCAGGGAAATCGGTCTCGGGGAGGTTGCCATAGCCCTGAAGCTCGCGAAGTGCCCACGTTTGCAGCGGTTGTGAGGAGGCGTGGCCACCGATGATCAGGGCGTGGCGCAACAGGCCGGCGAGTGGTGCCGAGGCGTCCAGGACGCCTTGCTCCAGCCGGTCCAGTGGCTGGAGGTCTCGGCGGGTGAACCAGTTCACTTCACCAGCGCGAAGTACGCGATGACGGTGGCGCCGACGGTGCCTATGGCTGAGATCGCGGTGTAGAAAAGATTGCTGCGGTACCAGGGGACGGATGGGCTACTCGCAGTTGGCTGGTTGGTGCCGGCGGAGGCAGTGGCACCGTTGGTCGCGTGGGCCGCGTTCAAGTTGATCGGGGAGTGGTCCCCGGAGGAGACGGTGAATCCCTGCGCGGGGGCCGGGTCTTGGGGGCTTGGCATGTTGCCAGTGCTGCTCATGGTGGTCATCAGCTCCTCGTAGCGGTCCAGCACGGTATCGCGGGCTCGCGAGAGGTCACGCAGGGCCTGGTCGTATCGGTTGCGGTCGATTCGCTTCCACTCCGGCGGGACCTCGGTGTACGTCACCGGCCCAGGAGAGTCGGGGGCGTAGGTTCCGTCGAACTCGTCGACCAGGTGGATGAGCGCGTTGACGAGATGACGGTGAGCGTCGGCGAGGTCCGGGTCGGTGAAGCGGATGTCGGGGCGCCTGAGGGCCTGCAGCGCCGCGCGGACGTCGTCGCCGAGGCTGCACCGGATCCGGTGCATCGGCATCTGTTGAGACAGCGTGGTCAGCCAGGTGGCATCAGCAGGTACCGCGCGCATGACCCGTACGGCCGCGGCCGCGTCTGAACCGACTGCTGTCATCGACGTCCTCCGTAGTCGGGATGCCTCAATGTAGGCGATGCAGGCTCGGTGCACGCCGCGGTGTGCCGGGGGAGTCGAGCGGGATGACTGGCATAGGTGGCCCCTTCCTGGTCGGCCGGGCCGGGGGCGGCGGTCGCCGCCCCCGGGGGCTTGCGGTCAGGCCGTGGGGCCGGGGTTGTGACGGTGCCGGGTCAGTGCGACTCGGTGTCGATGGCGGCGTAGGCCTGCCAGGTCCAGGAGTTGCCGCCGATGTGGAAGAGGCCGTCTTCGTCGGGAAGGCAGAGTTCGATCCACGGCGCGCCGTTGGGGCCGCCGTTCTCGACGCGGACCTCCGCGTATCCGTCGCGCCAGAACACCCGCGATTCCCAGTTGGCGGTGTCCTGTGCCAGTTGCTGCGCGACGTCGGCGGTGAAGCGCGGGATGAGGAAGCGGCCCATCCAGCGGTGGTCGCTGATCTCGGCGTCGTAGGGGCCGAGCCGGTGGGGGTCTTCGTCGATGGTGACCTTGGCCTGGGTCCAGCTGTAGCCGCCCGGGTCGAGGTTGTCGTGGATCCGGACTGACGGGAGTCCGCCGGAGACGAGGCCGGTGCGGATGGTCTGCATGTCGGCGATGTACTGCTGGGCGCCGACGACGTCGTTGCGGCGGGACAGGAGGAGTGCGTCGAGGAGGTACCGCTTGCGGGCGACCGTGAAGTCGTGCGGGGCGGTGGTGGGGTTGGGTGCCAGCTCGGTGGCGGGCGGGAGGATGCCGAGGCGGCAGAAGGCTTCGGTGATGTGCCATTCGGTGGTGTCGGTGGTGAGAGGCAGGAGGCCGTGTTCCATGTCTCCGGTGAGGATGAGGGCCACGGGGAGGTCGGCGATGGTGGCGGCCGCCTGGTCGGGGTCGAGGTGCAGGGCGAGGGTGTAGTAGAAGAACTCGCCGGTGGGGGCGGTGTGGGCGCCGTAGGCGGTGGTGTGGGCGCCGTTGTAGGCGACGTGGCGGCCGGCGTTGTGCTCCAGGGCGATGACTGGTTTCCAGTTCTCGCGGTTCACTGCTGGGTTCCTTCCTGATGGGTGCGGCCCGGCCGGTTGGCCGGGCCGCGGGGTGAGGGGTGCCGGTCAGGCGACGATCGAGCCCATGGCGTGGATGAGGGCTCGGGCCTTGCCCGCAACGGTGTGGTCGTGGGCGCTGTCCCAGTGGCCGCAGAGGACCTGGTCGCCGCCGTGCTGGTAGAGGCACCAGGACCACAGCTCGCCGGGAGCGTCGGCGAGCTCCAGGCGGGCGAACGGGGTGAGGGTGATGGAGGTGGCCCAGCAGTTGCCGCCGGTGTTGATGGTCTCGGCGTTGATGCCGAGGTCGACCAGGAGGCCGGTCATCGCCTCGGCCGCCTCGCGCTCGCTGCGCTCGGGGTCGGGCGTTGCGGCGGGGCCGGTTTGCTTGGTGTCCTCGAACCGATGCTTCTGGGCGGCCATGACGGTGTGCCCGAGCTCGATGAGCTGCTTCGTGATCGAAGCGATCTGCTCGAGGTCCTGCTCTCCGGGGCGTAGGAAGGCTTCGACGTCGGAGCGCCAGGTGAAGGCGGCGCTCTCAACGGCGAGGGACGTCTCGGCGTTCAGGTCGAAGGCGCTTTCCGGCGCGACGGCGTAGGCCTTGAGGCCGGTGTCGTATGTCACTAGGTACATGGGGCTTGTTCCTTCCGGGGTGGGTGGCCCGGCTGTTGGGTCGGGGCCGCAGGTACAGGTCGGGCCGCCCACCTGGTGTGGTGGGCGGCCCGGGTGCGGGTCAGGAGGTGGTGCGGCGGACCATGCGCTGCAGGTCGCGGTCCCAGTCGCATTCGCGGTAGAGACGGTTGAGGTCCGGGACCTGTTCGCGGACGGGGTCGTCGCCGAACTTGAGGACGAAGCCGTACTCCATGCACTCGGCTTCGCCGGGCCACTGGCCGGTCCAGCGGGTGTTGCAGACGTCGCTGCCGTGTACGCATCCGGCGCGCTGCAGGCCGGTGACGGCGCAGCGGGCGACGTCGCAGCCGTGGAGGTGGAAGCGGCCGGGCCGGGCGGAGCAGTCGGGGCAGTTGTCGAGTGTGGGGTCGGCCGGGGTTTCGGGCTCGGGCTGGGTTTCGGGCTTGGGAGCCATGGGTGTCCTTGCCGGTTGGGTCCGGCCGCCCGCTGTGGTGGGCGGGCGGCCGGGCGGGGTGGTCAGGAGGTGGCGGGCTTCGGCTTGGCGGTGGTGCGCTTGCGGGCGGCGCGCGGCTTGGGTTCGGCGGCGGCCGCGGGGGCGGGCTTGGTGGTGGTGCGCTTGCGGGTGGGGCGCGGCTTGGGTTCGGCGGCGGGGTCGGCCTTGGTGCGGCGGGTCCGCTTGGCGGCGGGCTTGGCCTCGGGCTCCGGCTCCGGCTGGGGCTGCGGTGCGGGCTGATCGGCCGGGGTCTGGGGCTCGGGTGCGGGTGCGGGCTGTTCGTCGGCGCCGGCGGCGGGCGGGGTCGCCTCCTCGGCGTCCGGCTCGACGGCGGGTGCGATGTCGGGCTCCCAGGGCCGGTGGCCGACGTAGTACGGCTTGGCGTCGAAGACGGGCAGCAGGTCGTCCCTGACGGTGTTGTAGAGGACGACCCCGGGGTCCTGGTCCTCGGTGAGGGCGCCGATGTGGACGGCGGTGTTGTAGCGGTGGCAGAACGGCAGCGGGGCGATGCCGTCGGCGGGCTGGTCGGTGGGCTGGGTGCCGCCGGTGGCCCACAGCTGGACGGTGCTGCCGTTGTTGATGAGGCGCATGCCGATCTGGCGTTCCAGGTCGCCCTGGAGGTGGACGATGCCGTCGTAGTCGAGCCCGTCGAGCTGCCAGCCGAGGCGCGTGGCGAGGTCTTCGGCGGTGGCGTGAAGGGCTGAGGGTGCGAGTTGCACGGTGTTCTCCAAGAGGTCGGTGGTGCTGGCTGGTTGGGGCCCCGCCCCTGGTGGGGCGGGGCTGGCTCGGGTCAGGCCGGGAGGCTGTCCAGGAGGGTGCGGGCGGCGGCTGCGAGCTGGGGGGCGGCTGCTTCCTCGCAGCCGGCGTAGCTGCAGGCGGCGCGGAGGGCGTCGCGGGCCTTGTCGGTGTCGCCGCGGTTGAGGAACTTGGCGGCGGAGTCGAACTGGAAGGCGGCGACGCCGAGGGCGTTCTCCTGGTCGTCGCAGACGGCGCGGTTGACGAGGGCGCGGGCGCGGGTGGCGGACTTGCGGGCGGCGGCTTCGAGGAGCGAGAAGTCGAGGTGAATGTCGAGGGCCGTGGCTGCGAGCTGCATGGGGTTCTCCAAGAGGTCGGGTGGTGCTGTGCGAAGGCCCCGCCCAGGTGGGCGGGGCCGTGTGCGCGGGGCCGGGGGGTGGGGTCAGCTCAGGACGCTGACCTCGTCGCCGTCGTCGAGGAGCATCGAGAGTCTGGAGCCGCTGTCCCAGGTGACTTTGAGCTGCTGAAGGCGGGTGTCGAAGGAGCGGACGGTGCCCTCGTCACCGGGGCGGAGCTCGGTGTGGGGGTCGGCGGTGGCGACGAGTGCGATGCGCTGGCCGGCTCGGTACATGGGTTGCCTTTCCTATGCATTGAACTGCGGTTCGGTCGAATGGTGTGGCACATCTGGGGGCGGACGGCGGAATCGCATTCCGCCGTCCGCACTCAGATCACGCCTGGCGAACGGTGACGACGCCGTCGGTGTTCAGCGTCGTCTCGCTCAGCTTCGCGCCGAAGGCCCAGACCTCGGCGATCGAGGTGTCACCCTCGCGTCGCACTCTCACGCTCCAACCGCACTGGCAGTTCTCGGTCGTGCAAGCCGACTGCTCGCTCATGTTCAGTTCTCCTCGCGTTGAGGCAGGGGGCGCTTCCCCCTGCCCATCACCCTTATTCTAGCAACGCAGCCGTGGGGTCAAGAACTTTTTTCGGAGAAACCCCAGGTCAGACGGCGTTTGCTCCGGTCATGAGCCGGTCGGCGAGCCTGATGGCCTCGTCGAACGCCTCGACCGTCGCGAGGTACCCGACGATCTGGTTCCGCTCCTCGATGAGCGCCGTGCGCTCCCGCAGCGCCTGGTCCACCACGTCGCCCTGGTGCAGAGCATCGCCGCAGGAGACGACGACGTTCGGGCCCAGGCCCCACACGATCGCGTTGACGGCCGCGCCGGCGGCCGCGAGCGGGTCGAGGTCGTTGATCGCCCACTTGTAGTCGGCCGGGTCAAGGTCGATGTAGCGCAGCTCCTGGGCGAGCGCGCGGAACATCCCGCCGGTGCCGCCGGCTGGCTCGTGAAACCAGGAGCCCGCGCGCGGAGGCACGGTGCCGATGGTCATCCCGGCCATCAGGTCGCAAAGCTCAGGCGGCGTGTGGTACTCGCCCATGCCCTGCCGTGCGCCGTGCGAGCGCAGCGAGGTGATGATCCACGACATCAGGTCAGTGTCGGCCCGGTTGGCGGGGTCAGGATCGCCCGTCATCTCCAGCACGCCGTACCGCAGCGCCGTGTCGGTGACCCGGCGGACCGCGTACGCCTTCTCCTCCACGCCGTCCTCGGTGAGCCAGCTCATCAGCGGGGCCATGCGGGCGCCGAGGTCGGGGCGACTGGACCAGGTCGCCGCGTAGATCTCGCGGTAGCCCTGCAGGAGCTCCCAGTCGGTGCAGGTGCTGATGATGCGGGTGACGTCGGCGGTGTGCCCCTTGATGGGGAACAGGGCCAGGGCGGCGACGATGCTGACGGGGATGTCCATGCGGTACCCGCCCCAGTTGGAGGCGTGCCAGGTCTCGGCGACGGCCTCACCGAGGCGCTGCCCGGCGTCGCGGGGGTTGCCGATCAGCAGCGGCGTGACGCCGCGACGGACGGGGATGGGCGTCTGCACGGCGGGCAGCTCGGGGCGCGGGTCTGCGAACAGGGCGTCGGGCTCGGTGGCGGCCGCGGCGACCGGGCGCGGCGCCGGCGCCGGGCGGGGTGCGGGTACAGCGGCCGGGCGGGGCGGGAGGGGACGGGCGGTGAACGTCGCCGGGATCTCCTCGACTTCGGCGAACAGGTCGAGCTGGTCCATCGGGTGCTCCTCGAGGTGTGGGTGTGACGGCGCCCCGCCACCCGGGCCGGGATGCGGCCGGGAGGCGGGGCGCCGAAGAGGGGGTCGGGGGTGAGTGGGGTCAGTCGCTCGACCAGGGGGTGGAGCGGATCTCCTCCCAGCCGTCGTCGCCGGGGGCCAGAACCGCGAGGCGCTCCGGGTGCAGGATGTAGACGTATTCGGCTTCCGAGGCGGTCTGCTCGGTCGTGGGCTCCGTCGAGGCGGCGCCGTTGCTGGGCGGGGCGTCGTGGCACAGGCACCGGCCGCGGCAGTCCGGGTCCGGGACATCGATCCAGGCGCCCGGGTGGTCGTCGATGAGCACGCGGGCGGCGGCTTCGAGGTTCGGTAGGTCGAGGTGAATGTCGAGGGCCGGGTGTGCGGGGCGGGGTGGGTCAGGTCAGGACGCTGACCTCGTCGCCGTCGTCGAGGAGCATCGAGAGTCTGGAGCCGCTGTCCCAGGTGACTTTGAGCTGCTGGAGGCGGGTGTCGTAGGAGCGGACGGTGCCCTCGTCGCCGGGGCGGAGGTCGGTGTGGGGGTCGGCGGTGGCGACGAGTGCGATGCGCTGGCCGGGTCGGTACATGGATTGCCTTTCCGGTGCGGTTCGGTCGATTGGTGTGGCATATCTTGGGCGGCGGAGTCGCCCGCCGCCCGCACCGGGGGTAGGCCGGCTGAACGGTGACGTCGCCGTCGGTGGTCAGCGTCGTCATGCTCAGCTTCACGCCGAAGCGCCACACCTCGGGGATCGTCGTCTCGCCCTCGTGGCGGACCTTCATCGTCCAGCTCCCGCCCTCGGCGGAAGCGGTCGAGATGGTCGGCTGCTCGCACATGTGCAGTTCCTCTCAGGGTGTAGGGGGGCTTTCCCCTCCCACTGCCCTTATTCTAGCCGCCAAGTGGTAGGGGTCAAGCATTTTTTCCCGCGAAACCCCAGGTCAGACGGCCTTTGCCCCGGTCATGAGCCGGTCGGCGAGCGCCATCGCCTCGCCGTACGCCTCGACCGCCGCGAGGTACCCGACGATCTGGTCGCGCTCCTCGATGAGCGCCGTGCGCTCCCGCATCGCCTGGTCCACCACGTCGCCCTGCCGCAGAGCATCGCCGCAGGAGACCACGACGTTCGGGCCCAGCCCCCAGGTTGTTCCGCAGAGACCGTGTCCCGAGCAGGTCGCGTCGCTTTACGACGTGGCTGACAGCGTTCTGGGTGTCGCATGACAGCAGCGCATCGTGTCGCTATCTCCGTTCGGCTCTGTGGCGAAGCCCACATGCTAATTGCGTCTCCTCCCGGCCGTCGCAAGATCGGCCGAGCCCACCCCATAGTCGATCTCCCGCACCAGAATTGACAGGGCTTCGGCTCTTCCAGTCGCCTTGGTGCGGGACTGGACGTCGCGGATTGCGTCGAAGTCGCGAAGGGGTTCTGGGCGGGTATCGTCGGAGCCAGCGTTGAAAGCGCGCGAATCGAGCGATGTGAGTCGAGAAGGAGCCAGTGGCAGTGAACGGCACCTGGAGGAGCAACCGGGCTTTGGCCCGGTTGCTTGCGGTGTGTGCGCTGCTCACTGGCCTGTTCCTCATGCACGGCAGCCCGACCACTGCTGCGGGCGGCTGCCACGGCGGCGAGGCGGCGGGTACCGCGCCTTCGGCAGGTATGGCGGTTGCCGTGCCGATGGCCCATCACGGTACGGGCACAGCAGCGGTCGCCGCCGTTGATGCCTCTGCTGCTCCCGTGGCGCACGGGGGCGGGGCGGATTCCGCCGAGCACGCGACGTGTTTGTCCACGCCTGCCTACAGCCAGGTCCTGCTGCCCGCTCTTGCCGTCTCCGCCCTGGTGGGGACGTCTGCGATGTGGATGCTGACCGGCCGTGCAATCGGGCTGTCCGCCGTACGTCGGCGCGGACCCCCAGGTGGTCGTCCTCTGCTGCTTCAGGTGTGTGTCGCGCGAACGTGACCAGGCCGTGCCTGCCCCCCGCCCGGGGGCCGGCCATGTCGTCCTGCTCACCTTCGCGCGCCGCTCGGCGGCCGCGGTTCCCAGAAAGACCGCACCCTTATGTCCGCACACCTTCGTCCCCGTTCCCTTCGCCGTGGCCTCACGGCGGTCGGAGCCTCCGCCGTGCTCGCTGTAGCCCTGGCTGCCTGCGGCAACTCCAGCGACGACTCCATGCCCGGCATGAACCACGGGGCCAAGGCTTCTGCCTCCCCGACTGCACCGTCCGCTCCGGCCGGTGGAGGTCACGACATGGACGCCATGAAGGACATGGCGTCCGACGACGGCCTGGCGGTGCAGAAAGACGGCTACCGCCTGAGCACCACGTCCCCTGCCCTTCCCGTAGGCAAGGCGGCCGACTACCGGTTCACGATCACCGGCCCCGACGGGAAGCCGGTGACCCGCTTCAGCGTCGAGCAGACCAAGCGTCTGCACTTCTACGCCATCCGCAGCGACCTGACCGGTTTTCAGCACGTCCACCCGACCATGGCTGCCGATGGCACCTGGAGTGCTCCCCTGGCCGCGCTGAAGTCCGGGACCTGGCGCATGTACGCGTCCTTCACCCCGGCGGGCGGTCCGGGGAAGGGCGAGGATTTCGTCCTGAGTACCGCGGCGACTGTCCCCGGCACCGCTTCCGACACTGCTCTGCCGAAAGCATCCGACACCGCCACGGTTGACGGCTACACCGTCACCGTCTCCGGTCGGCCCATGGCGGGTATGGCGCACCCGCTGACTGTGACCATCGCCAAGGACGGCAAGCCTGTGAGCGACCTGCAGCCGTACCTGGACACGTACGCCCACCTCACAGCGTTCCACGCCGACGACCAGGCCCTCGCCCACCTCCACCCCGAGACGGAAGTCTCGGGCAGCCAGGGCGGGCCGAGTCTGTCCTTCCATGCCGAGCTGTCCAAGCCCGGCGATTGGCGGCTGTTCCTGCAGTTCCAGACCGCCGGCACACTCCACACCGCGGCCCTCACCCTGAACGTGGGCTGATCAACCAGGGTGGCGGGGCGCTCGTCATTGCGCCCTGCCACCCGACGACACCGGCCGGGATCGCGTGCCGGTATCCGCATCAAGAGTTTTCCTGTCGGCCGGGTCAGTGGCTGTGGCCGTCGTTGTGACCGGGCTCCGGGGAGGTGCCGTTGTCCGCTGTCGGGGAGGGGCTGGGGGGCGGCGCGTCCTGCGAGGGAGGAGTCTCGTCCTGATCGTGCGGGCTGTGCGTGTCTTCTTCGGGCTCCTCCGCGCTTCCGTGGCTGTGCCCGCCGCCCTCCGCCGGTTCTTCGATGGAGACCGCTACCTGTCGCAGGCCGATGAAGCTGACGAGCGCGGCAAGGAGCACGGCGAGTCCCATCAGGCTGAAGATGCGTTGCCAGGGCGTTTCCGCGTCCTTGATGACGAACGCGATGAAGGACACGATCATGCCGAGAGGTACGAGGACGGCGCCGCGCGACGGGAAGTCGTCGAAGTGCTGGAGGCCGCCGCTGAGCATGCCGATGCCGAATGAGAGCAGCAGGGAGGCGCCGATCAGCACGAGCATGCGCGGCAGGCGCGGCCGGTGAGAGGCGAGGACGATGTCGTTGAGGATGGTCGCGGCGAGGAAGACCAGCACGCCGTAGAGGGCGATCCTCGTGTAGCGGGCCGGGTCGAGCGGATGGTGGACCACGGCTCCGCTGATCAGGCCGGCGCCGACGAAGTAGCCGACGTATCCGAGGTAGCGCGCGGCCAGGGAGCTCTTTCGGGCGCGGCGGGCACGGGCTTTGCGCGCGGCGGCCCGGCCGCCCTTGAGGGCGGGGGACTCTTCGGTGAGGACAGGGGGGTCTATGAGTTGCGAGGTGGACAAGGCGGCTGTTCCTTACGGCTCCGGGATGTGGCCGGCCGCGGGCGACTGTCGTGTCGCAGGGCGCGTTACGGCGCGCAAGGGCAAGGGCGAGGCGCGGACGGCGTGGGACAGGGGAATCCGGGGGGAATGCCGGAATCTAGACCTGCTGGATCACGGAGCCCGTTGAACTTCGCAACGGTGGCAGGGCGGACTGGTTCACGGGCGGATCCGACTTCCCTGCCACGACCCGGTAGCAGGGGGTCTGCCCATTGATCGGGGTGAGCGAGGGGCCGACAGCTCCGGAGGTCTGCTGGGGCTGTCCGGACGCGCACTCGGCAGCCGGGTGGGACGTCTCCTGGTCGTCGTCGTGACGCTGCTCTTCAGCCGTGCTGCCCTGCCCGCCGTGCGCATGTGCCGAGGGCGATGCGATGCTGGCCGCGGGGTGGCTGGGGGCGCTGTGTGCGCTGGCATCGTGGGTGAACAGGATGCCGAACAGGAGAGCGGCCAGCCACAGCACGTGCAGCGGACCCGCCGAAATGCGGGCCCGCGGTGTTCTGGGCGACGACCAGGCCGTGACCATGCCGTGATCCTAGCCGCCCCTCTGCGGCGGTCCCGGCCTGCCCCCTGTCACAGCCGGAGGGTGCGGCGAAGGGCGGTTGTGAGTTCGGCGTACTTTGACTCGCCCTGGGCCGGATCGGCTTGCACGGCGTCCTGGACGCAGTGGCGTACGTGGTCGTCGAGCAGGCCGAGGGCCACCTCTTGGAGGGCCCGGGTGGTGGCGGCAATCTGGGTGAGGACGTCGGTGCAGTAACGGTCGTCGTCGACCATGCGGATCACTCCGCGCACCTGTCCCTCGATCTTGTGCAGCCGGGCAAGGTGGTCGGCCTTGTGATCCGCATAGCCGTGGCGCGCGGCATCGGTGGAGTGGTCGCTCGGAGCGGGAGCGGTGGTCACTGGGCATCATCTCCTTCGTGCGCTCCGCCACATGTCGGTGCGGCGTAGCGCCCCGGGTCGGCGTCGTAGACCGCGGCGCAGTCGGCGGAGCAGAAAAAGAGGGTGTCGGCGGCGGTCTGGCGTCGCTCCGGGGCGGTTGCCGGGTCCAGGCGCATGCCGCACACCGGGTCGACCACGGTGGTGTGGTCGCCGTGCCCGTGCCCGTGCCCGTGATGGTGCGTGGGTTCCGGATGGGGCTCAGTGCGGTCGGCCGCGGATTCGACCCGGGGCTCGACCGTGGCCGGTGCGGTGAACGGCAGGGGTGCGGGGTGCCACCGACGCAGGCGGGAGGAGTTGGTGACGACCGATAGAGAGGACAGGGCCATCGCGGCGGCGGCGATGATCGGGCTGAGGCGGATGCCCCAGAGCGGGTACAGGGCGCCTGCGGCGAGCGGGACACCGACGGCGTTGTAGATCAGAGCGAAAAACAGGTTCTGCCGGATGTTGCGCATGGTCGCGCGGGAGAGCCGGATGGCGGTGACGACGCCGGACAGGGAGCCGGAGATAAGGGTGATGTCTGCGGCTTCGATGGCGACGTCGGTACCTGTGCCGATGGCGAGGCCGACGTCCGCGGCGGCCAGTGCGGGGGCGTCATTGATGCCGTCGCCGACCATGGCGACGGTGCGGGCTTCGGCTTGAAGGCGGCGGATCTCGTCGGCCTTGTGTTCGGGCAGTACCTCGGCCAGAACCCGCTCTACCCCGACTTGGGAGGCGATGGCTGCGGCGGTGCGGGGGTTGTCTCCGGTGATGATGACCGTCTCGATGCCGAGCCGGTGCAGGGCGGCGATGGCCTGGGCCGAGTCGTCCTTGACCGTGTCGGCGACGGCGAGGACTCCGGCCGCCCGGCCGTCGACAGCGGCGAGCACAGGGGTCTTGCCCTGGGCGGACAGCTCCGCCTCGACCGGAGTCAGTGCGCTCGTGTCGATACCTACGTCCGCGAGAAGGCGCGAGGTGCCGACCAGCACGGCGCGGTCGGTGACGGTGGCCTGGACGCCCTTGCCGGTGACCGAGTCGAAGCTGCTCGCGATGGGGACGGTGAGTTTCCGGTCCCGGGCGCCGGTGACGATCGCGCCTGCCAGCGGGTGTTCGCTGTCGGCCTCGGCCGCCGCCACCAGCGACAGCAACTCGGCCTCGGTGAAGCCTTGGGCCGCGTGGACGTCGGTCAGGACGGGTTTGCCCGCGGTGACCGTGCCGGTCTTGTCCAGGACGACGGTGTCGAGCTTGTGCGCGGTCTCCAGGGCTTCGGCGGAGCGGATCAGGATGCCGGCCTGCGCGCCCTTGCCGGTGCCGACCACGATGGACAGCGGGGTGGCCAGGCCCAACGCACACGGGCAGGCGATGATCAGTACCGCGACCGCGGAGACCAGCGCGAGGGTGAGCGCCGGGGCGGGCCCGAGGGTGTACCAGAGCGCGAAGGCGGCGATCGCGATGGCGATGACCGCGGGCACGAAGTAAGCGGAGACCGCGTCTGCCAGCCGCTGGATCGGCGCCTTGGACGCCTGGGCCTGCTGCACGAGGCGGATGATCTGGGCCAGCATCGTGTCGGCGCCCACCTTGGCCGCTCGTACCCGCAAGGACCCGGTGCCGTTCACGGTCGCACCGATGACTGTGTCCTCCGCGCGTTTGGTGACCGGCATCGGCTCCCCGGTCACCATCGACTCGTCCACAGCCGAGGAACCGGACAGCACCTCCGCGTCGACCGGCACCTTCTCCCCAGGCCGGATGACCACCTCATCGCCGACCGCGAGGTCTTCCACCGGAATCTCGGTCTCGGCCCCGTCGCGGATCACCCTAGCCGTACGGGCTTGCAGCCCGAGCAGTGCTCGGATGGCTTCGCCAGTGCCGGCCTTGGCGCGCGCCTCCAGCAACCTGCCGAGGAGGATCAGGGTGAGGATCACCCCGACGGCCTCGTAGTACACCTCGCGCACGTCCTCGGGCAGCAGCAAGGGTGCGAGGGTGACCAGCAGGCTGTAGCCGTACGCGGCCGACGTGCCGAGCGTGATCAGGGAGTTCATGTCCGCGCCGCGGTGGCGAAGGGTCAGCCAACCCGTCGAGTGGATCGGCCACCCGGTGTAGAACATGACCGGTGTGATCAAGGCCAGTTGGAACCAGTGGTTGAGCATCCAGCCCGGTACCCAGTCGGCGCCAAAGAGTTCGTGGGCCATCACGGCGAACAGCACCGGTGCGGTGAGGATCGCGCCGACGGCTACCCGGCGGGTCAGGTCCTTGATCTCCGCCTGCCGCTCGGTGGCTTCCGCGGCCTCCGCCTCGGCCGCCCCCCACTCATCGTCGGCCGGGGGCGCAACGGCGGCCGGGGCCGGAACCGTGCTCGCGCCGCCGTGCTTGCCCGGTACGGACGGCGCCGTCGCGAAGTCCTCGGCGGGTTCGACGAGCAGGGTGCCGTGGATCATGTTCATTCCGCAGGCGAACCCGAAGATCCCCGCCTTGGGCGGATCGACCCGCACGGTGGTGCGCGCATAGGCGGGAAGGCCGGCGCTGACGCGCAGGTCCGGGAAGACGACCCGGTTGGTGCACTCCCCGCTCTCCTGCCGGTCGAAGACCAGCTCCAGCGGGATGCCCTGGCGGACCCGGATGACGTCGGGGCTGTAGCCGCCTCGGACGGTCACCTCGACTCGTTGCACCCTGCCTTCCAGCCGCGCGCTGCGGGCCCGGCGCGGGCCGAAGAAGAACCAGCCAAGACCGGCGATCAGCACGACGGCCAGCGTGACAACGGCAACATCGACGGCTTCCATGGCAGACCGTCCCTCCTACGGCATCACCCAGGCTCATCGTCAGCCCGCCTACCCCTACCAGGTAAGGGCTGAACGGGCCCCGGAGGGGACCGAACGGCCCTGTGCCGAGCGCCCCGGCAGACGCGACCGTGGCAGTAGAACACGCCTGTGGTGTTGCGAGCCTTCTGCCCGCGGCCTCGGAAGCCGGGAAGGTGTGAGTGGCGATGATGTTCTGGTATGACCACGATGTCAGCGGGTGGGGCTGGTTCGCCATGTCGGCCAGCATGATCTTGTTCTGGGCCCTGATCATCACCTCCGCCGTCTTGCTCTTCCGCGCTTTGAACCGCGCCCCCGAGCACACCCACCCCTACACCTGGCCCGCGCCCGAGCAACTGCTCGCCGAGCGGTTCGCCCGCGGCGACATCGACGACGAGGAGTACCAGCGGTGTCTCGCCGCCCTGCGCTCCTCCGGTCCCCCCAGCCAGCCCGGACGTTCTCCCAGGAAGTAGTGAGGACCGGCCATGAACAGCAACAAGAACTACGGCCTGTATGCGATCGCGCTGGCCATCGCCCTGGTCGGTGCACTGGCGCTCGGCGTGCCCATCGGCACCCTCGCCGTCCTCCTGGTCGTGTTCGCCTGCCCGCTGATGATGTTCTTCATGATGCGCGGTATGCACGGCGGCGACGAGATGCACGGTCACGACGACATGGCCGAGAAGCGCGACGCGCACAACCACAAGCCGTTCCGGTGACTCCCCGCACTGGTACCGGCAGGGGGGCCTGCGATGTACGCGCTGACGGCGATCCTGATCGGCATCCTGCTCTTGGCCGCGATGGCCTACGACGTCGTGCGCCGGATCACGCCGAGCGAGAGCCGCTGCCCGCCCCTGGCACGCCTTCGGGGGCGGCGGGCGGCCATGGAAGACGCTGAGCGGTGGTGTGTCGGCCTGCGCCTGCACGGCCGGATCGACGTGGAGACCTACCAGCACCGGATCACCGGGGAATCGGTGCCCTTGGAAGTCCGGCCCGGTGACACCGTCATCGGGGCGACCGTCAACGCCGGAGGGCGCCTGATTGTTCGGGCTGCTACCGGCCAACCGTGCGCTGTGGCGGCTGTCGGTGCGGAGGCGGATCAGCCGCGTCTCAGGACGGCCCAGCTCCCCCACCCCGCTTCGGCCCCCACCGCCATCCAGCAGCCGGGCAGTGCGTCGACGACCTCCTCCGCCGGCAAGTACAGCGGCCCGTCCTGGCCGAGCTGGTTGATCCACAGCAGCACGCCGCCCGGGGCAAGCACCCGGGCGGTCTCAGCAGGGAACAGAAGCATGTCGATGGCGGCAACAGCAGCGAGCGACGCGTCGGCCACGGGCAGGGCGCTGGCATCGGCCCGTACACGCGCCGGGGAGCGTCCGGCCGCCTGGCGAAGCATCTGCTGGGACAGGTCGATACTCATCACGGCAGGGAAGGCAGAGATGAGGAGCGGGGTGAACTGGCCTGTTCCGGAACCGACTTCCAAGCAAGGGCCGTCAAGCAGCGGGCCGCCGCGGTCGAGGGCGTCACGCAACGGGTCGTCGCGGCCGGTGGCTTGAGCGGTGTCCCAGTCTGCGGCGAGCTCGTCGAACAGCCTGCCAAAGAAACCGGCTTCCGCGGCAGCCCAAAGACGTCGGCCTGCTGCCAGGTCCCGCGCGAAGGCCCGGAACGCCTCCGCTGTTTCCTGCGGTGGCAACGGTTTACCGTCCGGACTCGGCAGGACACGCGGCAACATTGGGCTCATGGGGCCAGTACAGCACCGGCGGGACTGCGCAGGGATCGGCCTGAGGGTGGAAAGCCGGCCTACACCCCCAGGTGGAGGGTCCGCCGGCCACCGGCGGTCGCCGGGGTGTCCCTTGTCGTCCCGTCTCTCAGCACCGTGCCGCGTCTGATGGGTCTGGGCGTCGGCGTGTCCGTTGAGGTCGTGGCCGGTGCCGGGGGAGCCGCCCACCATGCGGAGCCTGAAGCCCTGGCGTGACAGCAGGCGGCGGGCGAAGGAACCTTCACGCACATGTCCATCGCGGCGTGGCCCTCCGTGGAGCCGGTAAGTACGCGTTCGGCCTGCTCGCGTGCCTTGCGCAGGAGTTTGTCGCGCAAGTACAGCCGGAACAGCACCGCCAGGACGACAATCACGGTGAGGGCCGCCGAGGAACTCCGCGATGGTGAACTGCCGGCCTATCAGCAAGGCGCGGATGACGCGGAGTTCGACGATCAGGCTGGCGGAGGCGATCTCGAAGGCCATCGCAAATCGGGGCTGGTGACCACCCGCAAGGAGGACAGCCGGGTGATCTATGACGGACAGGCATCTGCGCCGCTCGTCGCGGAGGCGCTCGACGTGGCGGACCACCCGCTGACCGGGCGCGCACCCCACGCATGAGGCCAACGCCCGGCCAGTGGTCTCACGCCGCAGCCGGTGCCGGTGCTGCGGCCGGAGCGGGTCGCAGATGGCCGGTGCGGCGAAGCCCTGTCAAGGCTGCGGCGCAGGCGAGTCCGAGTGCGGTCAGTGCCGTCCACGGCAGCCAGGGGGCATGCGCGCTGGCAGCGAGGTCGAACAGGGCGCCCACGGCGAGGTTGCCGCCGGCGACGGCAATGCCGCCCACGGTGCTGTAGGCGCCGTAGTAGGTCGCGACCAGGCGCTCGCCCGAGAGTCGGACCAGGGTGTCCATCTCGAACGGGTACAGCAGCGCGGAGCCCGCCGCCAGCAGCGCCGCGCAGACCACCAGGCCCGCGAGCCCGAGCACCGCGGCGAAACCGTGGGCGGACTGGTGAGGACCGGGCAGCAGCGGCAGGAACGCCGCACCCATGACAGCCAGGCCGATCGCGATGGCCTTCGGCGGATCCAGGCGATTCCTTGCCCAGTTGGTCAGCCGCAGCTGGCCCGCGACCGCAACCAAGGCGGAGACGGCGAAGACCGCACCCATCGCGGTGCCGTTGCCGTCACCGAAGAGAGCGCGGGCCTGCAGCGGCAGGGCGAGGTAGGTCTGGAAAGCCAGCAGATAGGAGCCGGCCATCGCGGCGGAGAACAGTACGAAGGGCCGGTTGCGGCCAATCGTCCGCCAGTCCGCGGCGATCCCCCGCCACCCGCTCGTGCGCTGCGGATCCGGTGCCGGGCGCCGCGCTGGGAGAGCGCGGGTCTGCACGATTGCCAGGGCCGCGAAGATGACGGCCGAGACCGCGCACACCATGCGGAAGTCGAAGGTGAGCAGGGCCAGTCCGGCGAGCGGGCCGAGCAGGATGCCTGCCTGGTAGAAGACGTTGAAGCAGGCGAACGCCTCCACCCGCCGCGCCCCGGCCCCGTCCGCGAGGTAGGCGCGTACCGCCGGGTTGAACAGTGCCCCGGCGAACCCGGTGGCCGCGGAGGCGATGATCAGGGCGGGCAGGGTATCGGCGAAGGCCAGCAGTGCGAACGCCGCGGTCCGCAGGACGCATCCGGTAAGGATCATCGGCTTGTAGCCGATCCGGTCGGCCAGGGTTCCGCCCAGCCAGAACATGCCCTGCTGGGAGAGGTTGCGTACGCCCAGTACCAGGCCGACTGCCCACGCGGCGAGGCCGAGGCCGTGGGCGAGGTGGTCGGCGAGGTAGGGCATGAGCATGTAGAAGCCGAGGTTGATGCCGAACTGGTTGACCATCAGCAGGCGGATACTGGGATCGAAGGAGCGCACCTGGGAGCGCAGCCGCCTCACCGGGCACCTGCCAGGACGGCTCGGGCGGCGGCCGGGGCCGGGTCGGTAACCGTGGTGCAGCGCGTCCAGGACGTCACCGCCCGCTCGCCGGGCTCTTTGATCTCCTCCGGCTCGATGGGGGGCGGTGTGCCGAGCAGGTTGTGTCCGCGGCACCAGCCGTCGTTGTAGATCGTGTCGAGGTAGCGGTGGGGTCCGTCGGGGAAGATCGCGGCGATTCGGGTTCCGGGCGGCCAGGTGCGGGCAGCCCATCCGGCGACCAGTGCGACCGCTCCCACGCTCCAGCCGCCCGAGGCGTAGTGGCGGCGTGCCAGGGCACGGCATGCCCACACCGCTTCGGCGGGTGCGACCCAGTGGACCTCGGCGAATGCGTCGTAGGCGACGTTGCCCGGGTGGATGCTGGAGCCGAGTCCCCGCATGAGGCGCTGCCGCGCGGGCTGTCCGAAGATCGTCGAGCCGGTCGCATCCACCCCGATCAGGGCCAGGTCGGGGAACGTCCGCCGCAGCGCGGCTGAGATTCCCGCCGAGTGACCGCCGGTGCCGACGGAGGCGACCAGGACATCGATGCGGCCCAGCTGGGCGATGAGTTCGGCGGCCAGTGGGGCGTAGGCGGCGGCGTTGTCAGGGTTGTTGTACTGGTCCGGACACCACGCGCCCGGCTGTTGGGCCATCAGTTCGGCCACCTTCTCGCGCCGGGCCTGCTGCCAGCCTCCGACGGGGTGGGCTGCGGTGACAAGTTCCACGCGGGCGCCGTAGGCGGTCAAGGCCCGGCGGATCGAGGGTTCGAGGCCGGGATCGGTGACCACGGTCACCAGGTGTCCGAAGGTGATGCCAGCCAGGGCCAGGCCCAGCCCGAGAGTGCCGCTGGAGGATTCGATGATCGGCGCAGTGTCGGCCAGGTCGCCCCGGGCTCGGGCCCTGGCCACCATGTGCAGGCCGGGGCGGTCCTTGATGCCGCCGGGGTTGGCGCCTTCGAGCTTGGCCCAGAAACCGTGGTCGGCGCTGGCGAAGGGTTCTGCGATCCACAGGACCGGGGTGTGGCCAACCAGGCCAGACGGGCCGTGGGCCGAGGTGGGGGCAGGGTTGTACGCAAGGGGGTTCATGAAGGTGTCACGGCTCCTCGCCCCGGCCGGAATCAGCAAGCTCGGGGCATTGGCGGATCAGGGCGCGGACACACAGGCGCCCAGGACCCGTCCGGCGTCGCCGGACAGCGTGACGGAAGGCGGCTGTGCGGGACCGGTCAGGTCCGCGCCACACACAGGGTTGTGAGAATGCAGCGTCCGCCCAGGGCACCCTGGTCCGGGGCCCGGGCGGCCCCGGCACCGGCCAGTGCGGCGGCGGGCGCGTCGGGCCGGGCGCCCACCGAGAGGGCGCCGCCGAGTGCCGGTGGGGACGGGGCGTCGGGACGGATCCGGTCCATCGTGTGGTCGCCCGTCTCGGGGCAGCACGGCACGTGTTCCGGAGAGGAGGCCGTGGCCCCGCTGTCAGGCGCGGCCACCGCAGCGGCACCCATGGACAGCGTGGTCAGCTGATGGTGTTGGCTCTCGAACGCCGGACCGTGGCTGTGCATGCAGCCCAGGAGGTGGAAGGACACCCAGACCAGCACGACGAGCACGCCGCAGTCCCTGAGGCGACGATGAGCCGGGGAGAGCGGCGCCATGCTGATCATGCACACAAAGTATCGTCGTGGGCACTCAAAGTCACATTATGGCGAGTCGGCCTCGCCGTAATCTGATGGTGGCATTCGGGGACGGATCAGTGTTCAGGAGAGCCCGGCCCACCGTCATCGTCTGCCGCGGATGCTGCTGCGGCACCGCCGTCAGAACACCTCCGGCCCCCGCAACCACGCACGCACGCCCCCGCGGACGTCCGTTGTCGCGTAGTCGTTCGCCTTACCGTCCTCGGCCAGGGTTTTCCTTATCATGCATCAATGATTCCTTGGTGATCGCGGTGATGGTGCGAAGAGTGCGACTCGGACGGCGTTCGAAGGGATGTCCGTACGAGAGGGGGCGGCCGTCGACCAGACACGGCGACGGCCGCAGCCAGGAGCCGATCAGCCCCCAGGGCATAGGCCCTTACCTCTCGGTTATGGTCGGCGGCGGAGGTAAGCGCGATGCAGCAGTACGCACGAGTAGTGGGCGTGGCAGCACGCCTCTTGTTTGTCGCGATGCTGGCACTCGGCGTGTTCATCATGCACACCGTCGGTCACCCCGCCGAGGGCTCCGGCGCGGGGACGTCCTCCTCCACGCACATGGTCGGCTTGGGCGAAATGTCCGGGCACGGACGTCAGGCGGATGCTGGCACGGATACGGGCCCGCTCCATGACCTGCCAGCCACGAACCCGTATGGCGGCCCGGCGCTGACCAGCGCCGCCGTATCGTCGGATGAGCCCGGTACGGCCATGGACATGGCCTCGCTGTGCCTGGCGGTCCTCGGCACGTGGGCTCTGGCCGCGCTGCTGCGCGCAGTCTTCGTGGGTCGACGCGACTGGTTCGCCAAGCTCGTCACCGGAGTTCTCGCAGCCGTAAGTCCGAACCCTCCGCCGCCCAGGGGGCCCGATCTCGCACAACTGTCGATTCTGCGGATCTAGGCCGGTCTTCCTGCGCAGGGTGCGCCCTTCAGGGCTGCCCGCCAGACGCCTGCCCATCTGCTCATTCAGAATCGATCGCACGAGGTGCACAGACATGACCGCCTTCAAGCATGCCCTCAACCGGCCGCTGCACCGCCGCGTGGCGGTGGTGGGAGCCATTGCGGCCAACGCCCTGCTGCTCGCCGCCTGCGGCGACAACAGCGCGGACTCCTCCGCCGCCGCGCCGGAGACGTCCCCCGCCGCGATCAGGCATGTGCATGGGCTCGGCCTCGACCCAGCCGATCAGCAGTTGTACGTAGCCGCCCACGACGGGATCTTCACCACGGGCAAGGGTGGCGAAGCCGTGCGGGTCGGCAGGAGCAAGGACGATTTCATAGGCTTCACCGTGGTCAAGGCCAAGACGTTCCTGGCCAGCGGACAACCCGCCCTCGGCACCGGCCCCAGCGACCGTGGGCTGATCGAGAGCACCGATTCGGGGAAGACCTGGAAGACCCGCTCGCTGGCCGGCGAGGCCGACTTCCACGCCCTCAGCTACGTTCACAACACCATTTACGGCTACGACAGCACCAACGCCCTGCTGCGCGTCAGCAAGGACGGAGCCGCCTGGGACGACCGGGCCCACCTCCAGGCACTGGACATCGCCGTCAGCCCCGACGGCCCGGACACCATGTTGGCCACCACCGCCGACGGCATCGCGAAGAGCACCGACGGCGGAAGAACCTTCGCCGCAGGCCAGCAGCCGGCGATGGCCTTCCTCTCGTGGCCAAAGCCCGGCACGCTGTACGGAATCGACGACTCGGGCGGGCTCAACCGGAGCACCGACGGTGGCGCCACCTGGCAGAAGGCGGGCACGGTGCCCGGCGGACAGGCCCAGGCGCTCACGGCGGTGGACGCCGAGCACATCCTGGCCGCCACCCAGAACGGCGTGTACGAGTCGCGGAACGGCGGCAAGACCTTCACCAAGCGGTTCACGGTCGCCGCCGGCGACAGCCACTGATCCACACAAGCGAAAGGCTCCGCCAGGGCAACGACGTTGCCCTGGCGGAGTCGGGCGTTCCGCCCTCCGGACACCAAGAGATCAGGCCGCGGTTGCGTTGCCCGGGGCCGGGGCCCGGGTGGGCGCGGTTGCGTCCGTGGCCTGTGACGAGGTGCGCTGCTCGTACTGCTTGCGCTGCCCGTAGCGGGTCCGACCCTGCGGCTTGTACACCGACAGTGCCGTCGCAACGAGGAGCACCAGTACAGCAGCACCGGACTGGATCACGAGCTGGGTCCTCAAACCGTCGAGTTCACCACTGGGCCAGTCCGCTCCCGCCGCTATACCGGCGATGTAACTGACCGGCTGCATGTGGACCAAAAGGACGATGGTGGACAGGGCTGTGATCACGAGTTTCACCACGACCCAGTAGTAGCGGACCAGGCCCCAGGTAGTACCCAGGGACGAGACAACCCCGGTCAGCAGCGAAGCGAAGCACAGCGGGACGATGACGAACCAGCCGGTCAGGTCCATCGCGACATACGCGGACCGTGCCGTCTGGGCATCCTGGCTGGTCAGGCCCGCGACGGCGAGCGCCAGAAAGACGGCGACCGCACCGAGCCAGCCCACCGAGGCCGTGATGTGCGCGGTGAGCGCGACCTTGCGCGGGCGCGGCGTCATGGCCATCAGTGATGGCCCCCCATACCACCGCCGGCCACGTGCATGATCACGAACGCTAGGACCAAGGCGACAGCGACGACGGCGAACACGATCACCCATCGCGGCCTACCCGTGGCCGGGGTGGGACCCGGCCTCCCCGCGTCCGTCCCGTCGCCTGAATGGGGAGCAGGGGAAAAGTCAGCCATTGGTGTGTCCTCCGCTGTCGCGCGTGGTTACCGAGCCCTTCATGACGGTCACCTTTTGCGAAACAGACTGTCTCTGTCAAGCCGTACTGTCATGGAACCGTCGTCGCGTATATTTGGGGGATGCCGAAGCTCTGGAGCGAGACGATCGAGGCACACCGCCACACAGTGCGCGAAGCGACCCTGGACGCCGCCGCGGCGCTGGTGGCCGAGCACGGTCTGCTCTCCGTGACGATGTCGCGAATCGCCCAGGAGACCGGCATCGGACGGGCGACGCTGTACAAGTACTTCCCGGACGTCGAATCCATCCTGACCGCCTGGCACGAACGTCAGATCGCCGGACACCTCGAACACCTCACCGCCGTGAGAGACCAATCCGACAGTGAGGGCGAGAGGCTCGAAGCCGTGCTGACGGCATACGCGCTCATGACCCACGGGCGGCACGGACACCACGGCACCGAGGTCGCGGCACTCCTGCATCAAGGCAAGCACGTCGCCCGGGCGCACCAGCAACTCAGAGAACTCATCAGCGACTTGCTGGCCGAGGGCGTCAAGGCCGGCGACCTGCGGGACGATGTCGCGCCCGACGAACTCGCCGACTACTGCCTCCACGCCCTCGGCGCAGCCGGCAGCCTGCCCTCCGAGGCCGCGACCCTAAGGCTCGTCACGGTCACTCTGGCCGGACTGCGCCCCCCAGCTGAAGCCGACAGCCCAGCCTCCGTCGGCCAGAAGACGGTTGACCAGAAACAGCGCCTGCACCACCACCGACGGCACGGCGCCCACTGACCGTCGGCCTGAGGTGTTGCGGCCGCCTCTGACGGACACGGGTCGTTGTCAGCACCTACGCGCACTTCCCGCCCGCTTGGGGCGAACGCCCGCACCGGAACATCCCCGACGATGCACGCCTGGAGATACTTCGGCGAGCAGGCCATGCGGTCCCTACCTTGGCTGGGTTGCAACCGACACCGAACCCTCAGTTGCCCCAAGATCCTGCCCATTGCCGGGCCGAGATCACCAAGGTAGCCGTTTTCGATGGTCAACAGCGGTGCGGATCGTGTACCACCAGCACACGAAGAATCTCCTGGCGAGATCAGCCCCTCGCCGGGATCAGATTCTGACTGCGGTTGCAGTAGCCCGGGCGGCTGGGCGTACGACCTCCACCCCGAATCGCTGGCGGGCCCGGTCTGCGGCGGCTTCGACAGCGTCGGCTCGGGCGTCACCTCGGTCCAGGGAGAGTTGGCGGTAAGTTCCGCCGGCCGGCAACAGGTCGTCGGCACGGATGGCGACCGTTGATGGGCGGGGCGTCGTGGCACAGGCACCGGCCGCGGTGGTCCGGGTCCGGGATGTCGATCCAGCCGCCGGGGTGGGCGTCGATGCGCACGCGGGCTGCGGCCTAGACGTCGCCCTCCTGGACGTTCAGGACGAAGCCGCGCAGCACACACACGGCGGTGCTGGGCACTCCGTCGTTGAGGAAGATGCGTCCGGTGAAGCCCTGCGGCGTGGGGCGGGCGACAACTGCTCTGGTTCCCATGGGGTACTCCGGGTGTGGAAGGGGCCGGGCGCCCGCAGGTGCGGGGCCCGGCCCAGTGGGTGAGGTGAAGTCAGGCGTTTGTGATGGTCGCGGTGTCGGGGGCGGCCTCGTCGACGGCGGCGTCTTCGGGGCGGGGCAGGCCGCATTCGCAGTGGGTCACGTGCCATTCCTCTTCGCCACCGCAGGTGCACGTCCAGGTCGCGAAGTGCCAGGTCCACGCCCCGCCGCCGACGCTGTACAGGCCCTCGTCGTTGGGCTGAATGATCGAGGCGGTCGTCTGGGAGCCCTCGTCGAACCACTGCCAGCTGACGTGCAGGACGACCGCGCGCGGCTCGCCCTCATGGTCGATGCCGCCGTCGATGACGTGGATGGTGTCGGTGACGTCGTGGCCGTACTCGTCGGCCGCGCCCTGCGTGACGGCGGCGATCTTGCGGACTGTGTCGAGGGTGAAGTTCGGGAAGAGCCAGCCGTTCCAACGGTTGTTGGGGTTCAGCTTGGCGTCGTAGGGGCCGAGCATGTCGTCGATGCACACCCGGGTGTCGATCAGGCGGGATGCGGTGTCGGCGGGCTGCTGCGGCTGGTCGGTGTCGGTCACGGTGTGTTCCTCCGGGCATGGAAGGGGCCGGGCTCCCGCAGCTGCGGGGCCCGGCCCAGGGGTGGGTTGAGGGCGGGTCAGTGGGTGGTGGCGGCGTGGCCCAGTGCGTTGACGAGGATGGCCACGGCCTCCTCGGTGCGGCCTGCGGCCACCAGTGCGGCGTGCCGGTAGAGGGCAGCTGCGGCGTTGGCCGTCAGGTGGTCGACGAACTGTTCGTACGTCAGGTGGCGCTGACGCAGAGGCCGGTGCCGGTATCCGGCGCGCAGCGCGGTCGTGACGATCTCGTCGGCGCGCTTTGCGGCAGCCCGGGTCAGGGCGACGTCGCGGGAGGCGCGGGCGAGAGCCTGGTGGCCGCGGGGCGCGTTGCAGGTGCGCGGCGCGGCCGTGCGGCCCTGCGACCGGTCGGCGCGCAGGCGGGCGCAGGCGGTGCGGATGCGCTCGACGTCGTGCAGCTGCCGGGCGGTGAGCCGGGCCTGGCCGGCGGACGGCGCGTCGACGTAGAACGAGGCCAGGTTCGCGACGTACAGCTCGGTGCGCAGCTCGTCGTTGTCGTCGTCGCCGGGGGCCGGGTGGACGGCGACGATGCGCATCGCGTAGGGGTCGTCGTGGAAGACGACGAGCCAGCTGCGGAGCGGTCTTTGAAGGCTGATGGACATGCGGGTCTCCAAGAGGTCGATGGACATACGAGAGTTGCGGCATATATGAGGCGATTGTCAGCGGCTGATCTGGCCGATGTAGACGTGCACGTCGCCGGCCACCAGCCACAGGCTCTTGACGATCAGAGCGGTCTCGAAGAGCGAGCGGTAGAAGTGGCAGGCGACCTGCGTGAACTGCTCGCGGGTCAGGCCGTGCTCGCGGTCCTTGGGCAGGAAGAACTCGCCGGCCTCGAAGGCCATGTCGATGGCCCGGTTGACGAGGTCGGCGGCGTTGCGGACGTCGGCGCCGTCGACGTCGTGACGCTCGACGGTCTCGAGGATGTTCAGCCCGGGGTAGGGGGGCATCGGCATGAGCGTGGATGCGGTGGTCATGTTGTTCTCCAAGAGGTCGTGGTGGGGAGGGGGCGGCTACCCCCTCGCGCTGTCCTTATTCTACAGCTTTTGGGGTTATGTGTCCCCCTATGCCGGAAAATCTCAGGTACGGGCCAGATTTTTCAGGCGCCGGGGCGCGGGAACCTGACCACGAGCGCGGTCGCGTTGTCGCAGCTCGCCTCACGCAACCGGCCCTGGGCCAGGGCCTCGGCCACGAGGGAGCCCGCGCCTTCCTTCGGGTCCAGGGCCATCAGCATGACGTCCTCCATCAGGCCTGGCTCGTAGGTCTCCAGCGGGTGATGCACCCCGTCCGAGCACAGGGCGAGCTTCGCGACCATCTCCAACAGCACCTCCTCGTAGCCGATGTCGCCGTCTTCGAGGCCCGCCATCAGCGACATGTGGTCCCACGCCTTGGGCTGGCGGCCGGCGTCGCGCAGCTCCTGCGCGAAGTTGTGGTCCTTCGTCAGCGGCACGAGGTTGCCGAAGTCGGAGAACCGGTAGGCGCGGGCGTCGCCGGACCAAGGCAAGGCGCAGCAGCGGGTTGGTGGGGTGGTGGACGGCCACGACCGCGGCCGCGCCCGGGTCCATGTGGCCCCAGCGCCGTCCGAGTCGGGTCAGGATCTGGGCGCGGATGTGGGCGATCGCGGAGATGGGGTCGCCCGAACGGGCGGCGGCCCGGGCCAGCGCGGGCGCCCAGGTCCGCACGTACTCCTGGATGTCCTCCTCGTCGCCGACGCCGTCCAGGACGACGAACGCCCAGCGGCCGCTGACACGGTCATGGTGCACGGCGTGCGTGTCGCACTGCAGGTCGCGGGTGCCGACCGCCTGGGCGGCGGACATCTGCGGGCGGCGCCGGATGGTCGCCGCGCCCAGCAGGCGTGCCCAGCGGTCGACGCGCTCGGCGGCCTGCGGCGGCAGCGGCTGCAGCAGGCCGTCGCGGCTTTCGGGGCCGGTGACGATGATGGGGCCGCGAAGGTCCGGGGCGTCGGCGCCGGCGAGGTCGCGCCAGGCACAGCGCAGCGGTTTGTTGCGGGTGCGCTCGAAGCCGGGGGCGCTGGTGTGGGCGGTCATGTGGCGGCCGAGGCGCCAGGCGGTGACGGGGCCGTCGAGCTCGTCGGCGATGTCGGACTGCTGGCGCTTGGGCTCGTCGTGCAGGTAGAAGGGCTCGGTGTGGCCGTTGGGCTGGACGTACAGGGCCTGGATCTGTCGGGGCATGCTTCCTCCTCGGTCGGGGTGTGCGGGCTCAGTTGGCGGGCTGGTCGGCGTCCTGATCGGCGTGCTCGCCGCCGTGGGCCAGGACGAAGGCGCGGATCTCCTCGACTGGCACCTCCAGGTACAGGGAGGCGTCGGCGCTGTCGCAGTCGACCGGGTCCTCGTCCCAGTCGCAGTCGTCCGGGCCTTCGAGGCCGGGCCACAGGAAAACCTCGAGGTGGGTGTACGGGCTGGGGTAGTCGGTCGGCACAGTGCCCGGCCAGGAGCTGGTGGGCCTGGGCAGGCAGCCGGCTCCGGGCCCGGCCTGGACGCTCATCATGTGGCCGTCGGCGAGGCGGATCCGGGCGGGCTGCCAGCCGGTGCCGGTGGCGGCGAACTGGTCGAAGCGGTCGGTGCTCATGCGGGTGCTCCGTTCGTGGTCGAGGTGGGTGGCCGGGCCCCGTGCGGGGCCCGGCCGCCCGCGGTAGGTCAGGAAGTGACTCGGGTGTAGCGGGGCTTGAGGGCGTCGATGATCGGCGGCAGGCCGCCGCGCAGCACCTCGGGCACGTCGGTGTGCAGGCGCGCCCCGTCCAGGGCGCCCAGCAGCACGACGGGCCCCCGCAGGCAGTACCCCAGCCGGTCGAGACGGATGGCGTTGACCAGCGACGTCGCGTACAGGTTCTCCGGCAGCCCCAGGGCGATGCCCTCTTCGTTCACAGCCACGGACAGGCGGTGGGTGCCGTCGGGGCGGGCGTAGTGAGCGATCTCGACCCAGCCCTCGACGACCGGGCGCAGGGCTGCCGACAGGCCCCCGCCGGCGGGAAGTTCCAGGTCGGTGAGGGTGCCGTCGACGTCGAGGCGGATGGCGCGAATGGGGCTCATGGTTGTCTCCGAGTCGGTGAAGGGGGGGCCGCCAGGGCGGCGGCCCCCAGGGGTGAGTCAGAACGGGCGAAGGGCCAGGGCGAGTTCGGTGATCAGCTGGCGGCCGACGTGCACCGCGTGACCGACGGTGAATTCGTCGGCCTCGGCGCAGGCGGCCATCTCCACCAGGCACTTCAGGAACACCTCGGGCATGCAGGCGATCCACGTGCGGTAGTCCTGGCCGTAGCTGGTCGTCCGGTGGGTGACGGTCAGGACCTGGTCGACGGCGATCGCGACCTCGCCGGCGGCGGCGACGGTGAGACCGAACCGCTCGACGAGCAGGGCCTGCAGGTGCAGGCCCCCGGCGAGGATGTCGGCGAGCCGGTCGGCCGTGTGGCCGGTGGCGAGCGCGTACGGGGCGGCGAGGCGATCGGTTGTTGCGGTGACGGGCATGGCTTCCTCCAAGAGGCCGTTGGTCGTGCACGGGCGGGCCCGGCCGCCCACCTGGTGGGGTGGGCGGCCGGGCCGGGGTAACGCTTGAACGGTGTGGCACACTTCGGTTCGGTCATCCACCTACGAGTAGGCGGCCGGTCGAGCTCCCTACTTCGCGAAGGTCCGAACCCCGCACAGCTGGCCCTGCGGCCCGTTGTCCCAATCGACAACGAACTTGTGGATGACGGTGGTGTTCCCGCCGGCCTGGCGCTTCCAGTTGGCCTTCACCTCGCGGACCGTCCCGCTGTCCGCGGTCCGGCCGTGTGTAACGGTGTCGCCGACGCTGTAACGACTCATCGTCGCCTCCCTCTGCAGTTGTGAACTCCTCGTCAGGGCGGGGGGGGTCCCCTCGCACCACTCCCCTTATTCTACCGTCATCCGTGGGCCCGTCAAGATTTTTATTCCGCATCTCCGCAGGTCAGGCGGCTGCTGGCTCGGTACCTGCTCGGGTCACTGCACCGCGCCCAGGGCCCGACTGAGCGTGTCCGGAGGTCAATGCGGGTGGGCCGCGGGCCCCTCGCCGCCCTCGGCGAGCTCCAGCAGCGCGCGGCGGGCCAGGCGGGCGACGTCGCCGAGCAACGCGATCACCGAGTGGGCGTAGTCGTCCGCGGTGGCGTTGGCCGCGGCCAGGTACAGGGCCTTGCAGGTCTCCATGTCGCCGTTGGCGAAGGCGGTGATGAAGCGCAGGGAGAAGGTGTGCGCGGGGTGGCGGGGCTCCTCGTCCGGTTCCTGTGCGGCCAGCGCCCACTGCGTCTCGGGGCCCTGGTGTCCGTGGAGGCGCACGAGGGTCTGGCGGGCGGCGTCCGCCAGGCCGCAGCACACGCCGTACATCTGCTGGCCGTTGCTGTTCCGGAGGATCTCGCCCATCAGGTTCGAAGCGATCTGGAAGTCGCACGAAACGGCGCGGTGGATGGCGTCCATGACCAGCTTGGCGCGCAGGGAGGGGTTCACGATGCTCGGTTCCTTTGTCTGGGTGGTTGGGTGGGCCGCGCCCGCGGGGGTGGGCACCGCGGGCGCGGCCCGGATCGGGGGTGGGGTCAGGCGGTGAGGAGGGCGAGGCTGTCGGCCCATGCGCGGCCGCCGGACGCCCACGCCACGGCGTGCAGGGCCAGGCGCTTATTGGTCTCGTCCAGCAGGCTCAGGTTCGCCAGGGACAGGGCGTGACGTCCGGTCAGGAGGCAGGCCAGGCGCAGGACCTGCCACTCTGCGAGCGTTCCGATCAGGGGACCGTCGCCGGCGGACAGGCACGCGACGGCGACCTGACGCCAGGCGATGCGGGAGTGGCCGTCGCCGTCGTCGTGGATCAGGGCGGTCCGCTCCAGTTCGGGCAGCCAGTGGCCATCGGCGGCGAGCAGCCACACGGCGGCTTCCTCCTGCCACGCTCCGGCGGCGCGCTCTGCAAGGCGGGTGGCGAGGTCGGTCGTGTCGTGGTTCACGGGTTCTCCAAGAGGTGTTGGGGTCAGCGAGTGGTGCGGGGCTTGGGCGTGTGACCGACGTGCCAGCCGCCACAGGCGCGGCGGCGGCACGGGTAGGCGGCCAGGCGTACGGCGCCTTTGGCGATGAGCCGGTCGCGGTGCTCCTCGGCCTGCTCCTCGGTGTCGTGACGGCGCTTGCCGGTGCAGGCACGGTTCTTGGTGCGGATCACTGGGGGCCGCCGGTGTCGGCGCGCGGGTCGGTGGCGGGGTGGAGCATCGTGGTCTCCAAAAGGGGGTCGGGCCTGCCGCCCGCCCCCCTTTCGCCGGAGGCAGGCGGGGGACGGGTCAGGTGGTACCGGCGAAGTCGAGCTGCAGCTGTTCTTGCTGCTTGGGCTTCTCCGCCTGGCGGCGCGCATCCATCTCGCGGGCCGCCTGCCGGCACGAGGGACAGATGCGTTCGTCGTTGCGGCTGTGGCTCTTCGCTCCGGCTTCGGTGCCGCAGGAGGGGCGCAGCTTCGGCTCCGCCAGCTCGTCGTCGCTCACGTCGTCGAGGGCGTCGATGACGAGGCCGTTGCACCACAGGCGGCCACCGGCAATCCCGTCGAACATGGCCTGGGAGGGCTTGACGACGGCGATGCACTCGGCGCGGAACGGGCACGCCTTGCAGTAGCCCAACCGGGCCCCGAACAGGCGCTTGAGGTCGCGTACGGTCTTCCAGGCGTCCTGGTTGGGCACGAAGCCGTCCAAGCCGCTGCAGGGTGCGCGAAGGGTCCACGCGCCGGTCACATCTGCTCCTCGGTGGTCACAGGGGTCTCCAAGAGATCGGTTTCAGGGGTGATGGGGGGGCGGCGGGCCAGGCCGGTCGGGGCTTGGCCCGCCGCGGGGCTACAGGACGGCCTTGATGCGCTCGCCGATGTGCCGGGCGACGTTCACCGACACCGCGTTACCGCCCTGCATGGTCTGCTCGGCCTGGGTGCCCAGCACGATGTACCGGTGGGGGAACCGCTGGGCGTCCAGCTGCTCGCGGGGCTTGAGCATCCGGAAGAAGCAGTCCTCCACGGCCGGGGCCGTGTTCAGCAGCGCGGCCGAGTCGTGCGTCGTCATCGTGTGGACGGGCTCGGCGGCCGTCTTGACGGCGGCCTTGCGGTAGGGGATGACCAGGGCGTTGCGCAGCTCGGGCGGGACCGCGCCGCCGGGGACGACGAGGCCGTGATGGATGCCCTGCGCGGTGACGGCGGTGATCGGCTCGGTGGCCAGAGCCGGGTTGGCGTTCTGCCGGTAAGTGATCACGAACGGCTCCGGGTCGACCGAGACCAAGGCCTCGCTCTCGCGGGTCATCCGGGTACGCATCGGGTCCGCGACGTCGCTGCACGCGGTGTTCCAACTGCCGCCGGTCGGCACGAGCAGCGCCTCGCCCTGCTTGATGGTGCGCGTGGTGAACGGCCGCTCCGCCACCGCGTAGGCCCGGTCGGTGCCGTCCTTGCCGTGGTTGAGGGTGATCGAGGACGGCTGGTGAGGGAACTTGACCAGGCCCGCGCGGATGCGCTCCGTCGTCGTATCGGCCAGAGGCTTCTTGCGATCGCCGATGCGCTGGCCGAGGTCGTCCCAGTTGATGACGGAGGCGGCCGGGCGCACGTACGGCTCGACCTCGGCGTGACGGCAGCGCGTGTTGGGGCACCGGTAGCTGTAGTCCCGCCGGTACTTGCCGATGCGGACCCCGCGCTCGAACCACGCCTTCCTCGCGTGGACGTCCTTGCCGCACTCGAAGCAGAACGCCAGCGGGCGGGGCTCCAGGTCCGGCTTCGGCATCCCCTTGAGGCGGAAGCAGATGTAGATGCGGTCCCGCCACTGCGGGGCACGCAGGTTGGTGTCGTCGCCGACGTGCGCGGAGGTGGCGCACAGGATCTGCGGGGCCTCGTAGCCGAGCTCCGTCATGGCCTTGACCCAGGTCTTGAAAAGAACCCAACACAGGGCGAACTCGACGACGTTCTCGATCACGACGTACGGGAACCGCTTCGCCTCGCACGCCCGCACCACGCACCAGGCGGTGGCCCGGGTCCGCTCGAACGCGTCCGGCGTCAGGGCCTTCCACGACTCGGCGTCGTCGTCGTCACCGAGCCGGTCCAGGACCTCGAACAGGTCGAGCTGATCGGTCTGGTGAACGCGGCCGCCGGCCGGGCTGACCTCGGTGCATATGATCGACGCCCACAAAAGCAGGGCGCGGGGCAGGAACCGCATCGGGTAGCCGCTGACGTCGGCGGTCAGGTGCTCGATGGTCGGGTGGTTCGCGGCGTGCGAGTCCATCGCGGTCTGCCAGTGGTTCATGGCGAGCTTGCCCTGCCATCCGGACTCCACCAGGCCGGAGGAGGAACCGCCGGCCCCGGCGAGCAGGTCGTTGAACGTCAACTCGACGTCGCGGGGAAGAGTGGTCAACACGGTGTTCTCCAAGAGGTGCGGGTCGGCCCCGCCGATGGGGCGGGGCCGAAGCGGGTCAGGTGCGGGCGGGGCAGGGGCCGGTAAGGCGGGCAATCAGCAGCGGCAGGGCCGCGGCGTCGCCGATGCGGCGGGCGTAGTCGATGGCCTCACCCAGCTCGGCGCGCTGCGCGGCGGTGACGGGGTGGTTGATGACGCACCAGCACTGGCGGGCCGGGGCGGGCGCCGCCTGCGGCTCGGGGGCTTGGGGGACGGTGTCCACGGGTGGTGTCTCCAAGGGGTACGGCGCGGCCCCGCACACGTCGGTGCGGGGCCGAGCGGGTCGGGTGGGGGTCAGGCGCCGATCGGGGTGACGAAGACCGTCCGCACGACCTGGTGGCGGTGCCAGACGGTCAGCGGCCACTCGGTGCCGCCCTGCTCGTGGACCTGCGTCCAGCCGTCCTGGTCAAGCTGGTGGGTGTAGAGGCCGTACTCGTTGACCGCCTGCAGGTGGGTGTCGAAGGGGTCGGAGACGACCCGTCCGACTGCGGTGTGCTCGGGGCTGACGCCGAGGACGCCGACCCCGTACAGCTGCGTGCGGTCCGACACGGACTCGCCGAGGACCTGCCCGGCGGTCTTGGTGTCGCCGTCGCCCAGGCTGTGCAGGTAGATCGCGATCGCGGCGAGCATCGTCTTGATGTCGGCGGCGTGCTTGCTGTGTTCGCCCTCGGGGGTGGAGTCGTAGACCAGGGCGTCGAAGTTCGGGTTGTCCTTGTGGCTGCGCACGATCCGCCAGCCGGTGACGTCGTCGAGGCGGGTGGGCAGCTCGTGCTCGTCAGCGATGACCAGGTGCGTGCCGTCGGGGAGGTTGACGTAGATGACGTTCTGGCCACCGGCGGTGTCGATGTCGCAGACCAGTCCGGCCGCGCGCAGCGGGGTGGTGACGGCGTCGTACTGCGCCCAAAGGGCCTGCCACTGCGAGTCGTTCAAGCCGCCGTGGTCGGGCAAGGAAGCGAGGGTCATCATGATCTCCAAGAGGTGAGCGGTCGACACAGTACAGAGTTGTGGCACATCTGTGAATCGGGCGGCGGATTGCCCGCCGCCCGGACCGGGGTGGGTCAGTCGCCGATGGGGGGCTGGAGGGTCAGCACGGCGGCCAGGGCGGGCTCGGGGGCCAGGTTGGCGATCCGGCCCTGCAGGCGCTTCAGTTCGGCCCTCTGGCGGGCGATGTGCTTGCGCTCGGCGGCGTCGGCCTCGACGTCGAGGGCGTTGGCGTGGGCGTCGAGGGCGGTCGCCATGCGGCGGGCCTCCTCGGCGATCTGCCGGGCCTGGTGGGCGGCGTCGCGGTCGCGCTTGGGGCTGAGGTGGAACTCGGCGCCGCCGGCCTCGGCGAGGAGCTGCCGGGCGACCAGGTCGCGGGCGTGCTCGGCGCTGCCGACGTCCTCGAGCTGGATCCCGTCGCGGACGCACTCGTCGAGCTTGGCGAGCTCGGCGAACAGTCCGTCGACGATCTGAGGGCGGGCGCTCCACGCGCGGGCGAGGCCGATCAGGACCGTGGCGGCGTGTGCGGAGGCGTCCAGGACCATCCGGTCCGGGTGGTCGCGGCGCAGGGTGGGCAGCTGGCACATGCGGATCTCCAAGAGGTGAGTGTGCTCGGTCGAGTGGTGTGGCATATGCGGGCCCAGACGGCGGATGTTGTCCGCCGTCCGGGCCGGGGGGTCAGGCGGTCTGAGCGGACTGCCGCACGGGAAAGCCGAGCTCACCGGCGAGGGCGATGGCGCGCTCGGTGTTCGCGAGGTAGCGGCCGTCCCTGAACTCCCCGACGGGCGCGGTCAGGCCGTGGAACTCGCCGCTGACCTCGGTGATGGCGATGGGCCAGGCCTCGACGAGGAAGCCGACGACCTTCTCCGACTCGACGACCAGGACGTCGCCGTCGCGGATGTCGTCGCGGCACTGGGTGGCGTCGTACGCCTCGGAGGTGTCATCGAAGCGGTGGACGGGCGGGGTGGCGTCCTCGGCGGCGCGCTCGGCGTCGTCGTTGGTGGCGATCGGACGGTTCACGGTGTCTGCCTTTCGGGCTGGTGGGCGGGGGCCGTTCCCCCCCACCGCTGCCCTTATTCTATCGCCTTTGGGGTGGGGGTCCAGTTTCATTTTTTGGGTGAGCGGGCGTCACCAGGCCCTTCCCGCGCCGCCCGATGCGCCTGGCGGGCCAGCTGCCGGGCCGCCTCCACGTCCTGCGGGCGTTCTTGGACCACCTGCCGCGCCTGGGCGAGGTCCGCATGCCAGTTGTCCATGAACTCCCGCTGCGACTGCCGCTCCGTCTCCGCCCGCTCCCGGTCGCGGGCCGCGCGCGCGGAGCGCGGGTTGGTTTTGCAGCCACGACAACTGGCAGCCGGAGTCGCGTGCTTGGGGCAACCGTGCGGCTCCCCTGCGGCGTCAGCCGCGGGGGTAGGGGGGAAAGGAAGAACAGCAGTAGAAGAAGGAAAAGAAGGGGTTCCACCGGTGGAACCCTTGGGGTTCCCCCCGTGGAACCCTTGGGGTTCCACCGGTGGAACCCTGGGCTCGTCATCATCAGGGTTCCACCCGTGGAACCCTGGCTCTCGCCTCACGCCTTCGCCGGCGGCCAGCTCCTGCACGTCGAGGTCCTCGCGCGTCCTCGCATCGATGTCCTCGTGCGTCATCGCGGGCTTGGACGGTGCCGCGCGAGTGATGCCCGAGCGGGCTTTGTTCGGGTTCTTCGGCGCGGCGTCGGCGGCCTGGAACCGGGCGTCCAGGTCGTCGTTGGACGGGATCGGGGGCACTCCCAGCGGGAAGACCCGGTACACCGCCCGGCGCCCGAGCATGCCGACCTCCACGCGCTCGATCAGGCCCTTGGCGACCAGCTCGGTGACGATGGTCGTGCACCGCTTCTCCCCGACGCCAGCCCACGCGCGAACACGCTTCATGCCCGGCTTGGACAGGCGGGTCTCGTCGTCGGCCGAGTCGCAGATCTTCATCAGGGCCAGCTTCTGGCCCTGGGTGACCACGTCGTTGGGCAGGTATGCGGCGACGAGCATCAGGTGAATGGACAACTGAACTTCCCCTTCTGCGGGCACGCTGCCGCCCGCCCGGGTCGCGGGCGGGCGGCAGCGGTCCGATCAGGCCTTGTAGGCCCGCACGTTGATGGTCTTGGGCGTCTTCTGCGCGGTCTTCCTCTCGGGGACCGCGAGGCCCGCCTCCTTCAAGTTGGCGACCATCCGCTTCTCGTCGGGCACCATCGGCACCGTCAGGCCCGCCGACTCGTGGAGGTCGACCATGGCCTGCAGGTCGCCGGACCAGACGTCGTTCCCACCGGTCCACACCAGCTCGTTCGCGCCGTACACGCCCGCCGGCGAGAGGTCGACCTTCTTGCGGGCCAGGGCCTTCATGCGGGTGCCCTGGAGGGCCAGCTCGTGGCCTTGCACGTACTCCGCCAGGGCCTTGGTCCGGTCGGCGTCGTCGTGGATGAGCACGGTCTGCACCGCGGTGCCCGGCTGCTGAGGCAGGCCCCAGCAGGCCGTCATGAACGGGCAGTGGTCGCAGATGGCATCCAGGCCCGGCCCGTCGAAGTCGCGGCGCCCCTCCTCGGGCGACTTCAGCTCCCGCACACGCTGGACCCACCAGCGGGCGCGGGTGGCCTCGTTCGGGTCGAAGTCGAACTCCTCAATGTGCTCTTCGCCGTTGTCGCGGTTGACGAAGCGGAAGCGGATCCGGGCAACCTCCAGCGGCCCGAGCTTGGCCAGGTACCGCTGGCCGCGCACGTCCTCGAACCCGGTGGTGCGCAGCAGGTCCGCGTACAGGTACACCTGGCGCAGCTCGGCCGCCGAGGGCCCGTAGCGGCGCACCTTCTCCCACAGGTACGTCGACTTCGTCTTGACGTCCTCCACGGTCACCCCGTGCTCGGCGGCCACCTTGGGCCGGTGCCGGGCCGGGACACGCTCAGCGGTGGCCTGGTCGAGCTGCACGGCGTCGATGTGGCCCCGGATCGTGTCGTCGGCCACCGCCCGCTCCACCAGCCACCCGTACTCGGTGCGGGCGGCACCGAGCAGGCCCTCGTGGATGTAGGTCCCCAAGATCGCGGCACGCTTCTCGGACCAGTCGGAGGGGGTGACCCCGAACAGGACGTAGGCGGCGCGGCGCTCACACACCGTGTCCGAGGCGCCGAGCTGGCGCTGCAGGGATCGCGGCCGTCTCGCGTCGACGTCGTGAGCGGCTGCCCACAGGGACACGCTTTCCATAGGTTGTGCGGTCATCAGGTACTCCTGGAAGTAGGGCGGCTCAACGCCGGACGGGGACCTTGGAGGCCGTGGTCTTGGCGGGAGTGCGCTTGCGCGCAGGCCGGCGTGTCGGCTCCGGCACGGTCACGTCGTCGGGGTCGACGTCGGGCTCCTCGGCGGCCTTGCGCTCCGCTGCGGCGCGCAGCCGGTCGGCGTCGCTTGCCGGGCCCTGGCCCATCTCGGTGGGCGGGTTCTCGAGGACGGCGACCTTCCGCTCGATCGCCCCACGGATCGAGACGACCTCGGCGCGGGTCAGGCCGGTGTCGGGCTCGGCGGCGTCCCACCACAGCTTTCGCAGCTTCTCGACGTCCTGCAGCTCCTCGACGTCGTTGTCCTCCAGCCACGCCTGCACGCGGTCGCCGACCAGAGCGGGCATCTGGCGGGGCTGGGAGTCCATCGAGCAGCCCAGCCGGTTGAACACCAGGTCCTCGACGGTGAAGTTCTCCAGGACGAGCGGCTTGCCGTCCTCGACCCGCAGCTGCAGCGAGCGGGCCTTGATGACCTGCGGGTGCTTGCCCCGGCGCATGCGCACCCACACCGAGCAGTCGAACGCCAAGTCCTTCTGGGCCTGGACCTTCCACTCCCTCAGCACGCGGCCGCGGTTGTCCTTGACCGGCTTGCCGCCCTCGTCGATGGCGGTGATCTGCTTGCCCCGGGCGGTGATGATGGCGATGCCCGGGAAGGTCTGCAGCAGGTGGATGACTTCCAGCCAGCGGTCGGTGGCGTCGTTCCACAGGTTCATGCCGACGTCGATCGAGGCGTCCGGGTTCTCCTGCAGGAGCTGCGCGTTGTTCCTGCTGCGCCGGGCCCGCTCGTTGGTCCAGGTCTTGAGCATCCGCCACAGCGCGGTGCCCGAGTCGACGGACAGCACCACGGGCGGTTCGCCGGCGGCCGCCGCCCGGCGGGCCTCGAGGAACACGGCCCGGATCTGCTCCAGGATGTCCCGGTAGGTGCCGTCGTGCTCGATGATCAGGTAGCGGGCGCCGGGGATCGCCGCGTACTCGTCGGCGCTGCCTTCGGCGAGGTCGATCCAGTACATCTGGCCGACGAGCTCGGAGGCGGAGAACTCGGCGGCGGAGTACGTCTTTCCGGCGCCCTCGTCTCCTTCGAGGAGGATCAGGGGCCACGGCACGATGCCCGTGGGTTTGCGGGTTTTGAGCTTGATGCCCATCGGGACTGCTCCAAGAGGTCGTTGGTCTCATGCGGCGCGCAGGGCCCGGGTCTCGAACAGCGGCGCCCACTGGGCGTTGCGTTCGATGAGGAGCCGCACGTACCGGCTGCGGAAGTTGTTGTTGAGCCGGAAGACATCGCCGCTGGTGGCTTCGCCGTAGCGCCAGCGCAGGAGCTCGAAGAGCATCCCGATGCCGACGCGTTTGAAGCCCTTGGCGACGCAGTCGGTGGTCAGTGCCTCCAGGTGCCGCAGCACCCACGGGTTGAGGGCGTGGAACGCCTCGAACCGCTGCTGGATGGACTGGCCGGGGTGGATGTCGGGCTGCTGGACGGGCTGGATGTCATCCAGGCCGGGCAGCTGCTGCTGGATGGCCAGGCCGGGGTAGCTGGCCAACTGCTGGACGGGCTGGCTGCCGTCCAGGCCGGGCAGTTGCGTCTGCTGGTAGGGCACGAAACCCCCGAAAGTGCGCTCACACTTGAATGGTGTGGCACATCTTTACCGATAGGAGTCACGTGATCAACCGGCGAGGTACCCCCGGGCCCGCGCCGGCGGGTCGGCGATCGGGCCACGCGCGTGGTGGCGTACATGCATTCCTCCCAAGAGCAAGGCCAGCGTCGCCCTTTGCGACGCTGGCCTTATTCTATCAAACTTGGGAAGGGTGTCTAGCTGTTTGTGCAGGTCAGGGGCGCTTTGCGGCGAGTCCGCGCGGGACGATCACGGAGCCGGGGCCGGTGTACCGCCTCTGCCGGAACGCCGCCTCCACCTGCGGGTTGACCGCCCACGGCACGGTGCGGGCCTTCGCCTGCATCATCGGCGCCGCCACATTGGTCAAGGTGTCCAGCAGCCATATCGGCGACCCCGACAGCGAGTAGTCCGGCGCCACGAACCCGCCCTTGCGGACCGCCGACGACATGCTCTGCTGGCTGGACAGGCCGAACAGCTGTGTCGTCTCCTGCAGACCCAGCAGCGGCGGCACCTCGTCCACGCTCTCCGTCCACGCACCGGGCTCCTGCTCGGCGACGAACTGCTGCAGCACCCTGCGGTCCATCTCCTTGCGCCGCGGCGCGATCTTCTCGAAGTCCCGCACGAACGACATCAGCCAGTACGGCGACCCCGAAATGATCACCGCACGGTCGTAGTTCAGGATCCCCCGGCCCAACCACTGCGTGATCAGCGTCCCCGGCACCCCGTACACGGCTGCGAACTCCTGCCTGCCGGCCAGGAACGGCTTCTTCGGCATTGCCGACCCCCTCTTCTCCCACTGACGTTGTATCTAGAATACAGCTAGGCTCGCCCCGGTGTTCGAGATCACCGGCTGCTAGGGTGAATGCTCCAAGAGGTCGAGGCCCCCACCGCGTGCGGTGGGGGCTTTGGTCTTTCCCGACCTGGGTCAGCCAAGCGGCGTCGGCTGCGACTCCTGGTACTGCGGCGGCGCCGCGTACCCCAGCAGCCAGCCAAAACGCGGGCTGATGTGCAGCTCGGCCCAGCGGAACACCAGGTAGTAGGCGCCCGCGAACGCCGACGTCTCCAGCGACACCAACACGGTGCTGTCCAGGTCGATGCCGAGGCGCAGAGCCTGGGTGATCAGCCATCCGGCGAGGATCGGCGCGAGGGTCCGCACCAGCGACAGAAGGTAGTTGAAGAGCATTCTCACTCCTTGGGTTGGCGGGCGACCGCAGCGTTCGCCCAGAACATGACTTCTTCGAGCCGGAACAGGGCGGCCTGCTTCTCCGCCCCGGCCGGCAGCTCGGCGTTCAGCGTCAGCGCGAGGTCCAGGCACACCGTGCGGACGTCCTCGTGCGCCTGGCGGCGCGCGGCGGTGTCGGCCGGGTGGAACGTGAACCGGCGGATGATCTCTTCGGCGTCCATCCGTCCCTCACTTCCGGCCGTAGGCGAGGGTGAACAGGTAGGCCCAGCCGCGCGGCCCGATAGCCACGTCGTGCGGCTTGCCCTTCTCCCGGAACTGCGGGTGCGCGGCGAAGAACTTGCCCACCCCGGCCTGCGTGCGCGGCCCGTACGTGTCGGACAGGTCCCGGTCGCTGATGGTCAGGAACTTGGCCTTGCGCAGCGCCTTCTGCAGCTCCTTCGCCGACGGGCGGGACTTGCCCGGCGCCAGGCCCGCGGGGAACTTCGGCGGCGCGTAGGGCTTCGCCGTCGGCGGCTTGGGCGTCGGCGGCTTGGGGGTGGCGGGCGCGCCCGCCCACTTCTTCCAGTCCTCGACCGTGGCGAAGTTGCACACGTTGACGTCGGTGTGGTTGCGGATGCCGTACTGGTGGACCACCCACGAGTGCGTGACGCGCGGGTGGCCGGCGGCCGCGCCCGGGTCGGCGATCCACAGGCCGTCGCCGCACTTGCTGGTGGTGTCGCGGTTCTTCCAGTAGTCGAGGTTGCAGTACAGCACCACCCGCAGGTGCGGCCGCAGCTTGTTCACGGCCGCCAGGAACGCGTCCTTGTCGGCGCACGACGGCACGGTCCCCGACGTGGTGGTCTCCCAGTCGCACGCGAGGATGTCGCCCGCCTTGGGCTGGGCACAGTGGATGAAGTACTCGGCCTGCGCCTGGACGTTGCCCGGCCACAGGAAGTGGTACCAGCCGACCGGCTTGCCCGCCTTGCGGGCGGCCGCGGCCTGCGCCACCCGCAAGGGGTTGGCGTAGGTGCGGCCCTCGGACGCCTTGATGATGACGACGTCCACACCCGTCAGGTCCGGGTGTGGCTGCAGCGAACTGATGTCGATGGCCTTGATCATGTTGTTGCCCGGTGCTTCTCCCCCGCGCCGGACGGATGGTGCTGCAGCGGCGCAGACCCTGCTACGGGCCTGCGCCGATCCTGCTGGTGAACCACAGCTGCACCAGGCCCAGCAGTAACGGGGCGACGAACACCGCCACCAGCCACTTGCGGGTGTTGGCGGCCTGCTGCTGGTCGCTCTCGCGCTGGCGGACCGCGGCCTCCTGCGCATCCTCAACCGCCTGGATCCGCTGGTTCACCAGACGCTGGTCGGCCTGGTAGACGTCCTTGGTGACCATCTGCTCGAACCGCTGGCTCATCGCGGCGAGATCACCGCGCAGGTCGTCACGAAGCTGCTTGATGCCGTCGCTCTGGTCTTCGCGAAGCTGCTGGAGCGTGCGGTGCAGCTCCCACAAGGTGGGATCGGCGTTCGGCGGCTGCGTCACCGCGCACTCCCTTGGTTGGCGTGCCCCGCGCCGCATCCGATCTTACGGGCACGGGGCGACACCACAGCGGGGTCAGGCCATCTCGGGCTGCGGATCGATGAGGATCGCCGACACGATCTCCATGGCCTGCTGGCACAGACCGCACTGGACGCTGGGCGTCCCGGCGTTGGAGTACAACTCGGCCACGTCGAAAGGCGGCTGGCCGTAGTTTTCACACGTCTCGGTGACGCACTGGACCACTGCGGCGTAGTACTTGCCCGGCTCGAAAACGAGATCGCTCATGATCCGACCACCATCCAGAAGACCGTCGTAGTGACCGCAGTCGAACGGGTGAGCCACACCGTCAGACCAGTTGCGGTGACGCTGGTCGCAGCCACACCGGTCACGCTGGTTCCCGGCACGGTGGTGTTCGCGGTGACGAACGCGCGGAAGGTGCTCCCGGCCACGTGCAGGCCGCTCACTGTGAAGCTCGTCGGGGCGTTGATCGCGCTCGGAGTGATGTTCACGGACCCGAAGGCCATGTTCCCTGCGGTCAGGCGCCCCGGTGCGGTGATCTTGTCCGCGCTCAGGACGATCTCGGAGTCGGCTGCGACCGGCCCCGTCTCGGAGTACAGGTTGATCTCCGCCGCCGAGTTGCCCAGGTCGCTTCCGCTCGACAGCAGGAGTTCGTACAGGCCCCCGCCCAGGAAGGAGTACAGGACCCCCGCCTCTTCCTGCAGGGAGGTCTGACCCGAGACGCCGAAACGAACGTCACCGGCCGTCAACGCGCCGTAGTAGTCGACGCCGAACCTGCTGTCGTAGGTGAAGTAGGCGCTGCGCCCGTTGCCGTCGTCGGGCACGATCTCGGCGAGGACCTTGCCGGTGGCGTCCGTGGCGAAGAAGCGGTTGCCCAACAGCGCGAGCCGCGCGCCCGACTTGGCGGTCTGGACCGTGGCACCGGTGATGACCTGCCCGTCGATCGCCCCCGCCACAATGTTGCTCGCCGTGAGCGCCCCCATCTCCACGACCTCGATCGCGAACATGTCGATCTCGGCCGTGCCGCCGCCACCCGTGTAGTTCACGAACACGATGGGGGTGATGTACCGGACGTTGGCGTGCAGCTGGCCGGGTGCGTTGGCATTCGGCCTGGCGCCGCCGGTGGGGGTAGCTGAAGTGCCCTTGATGTAGCCGGTGTACGTCACCCACCCGGCGCCGGCCGTCAGGTCCTGGGCGCTGGCTGCGACGAAGAACTGGGTGGAGGTCGAGTTCGCACCCGTGGCGTTCACCCAGGTCACGCCGTCGGCCGCGATTCCCGCCACACCCGCGTAGAACTTCTGGTTGGTGCCGGGCGTGCTGTTCGCGACGGTCTGGCGGACCCGGGCGCTCACCCGGTAGGTGACGCCCGGATCGAACGGGATCTTGACGTCGGGCCGGTAGCCGGCCGCGATGTAGCCGACGCACCGCATCACGCTGCTGCCGGACTGGGCGTCGGCGACCGCCACGGTGGTCATGGAACCGGCCCCGGATTCACTCCACTTGGAGGCCTGGTCGCCGAAGTCGTAGAACTTCTGGCCGACCTGCCCCTGCAGCCCGACCGACAGCCGGTCGACGTTGATCGTCCCGGCGTTGATCGCGGACGCGTCGAGGTTCTTGATGGTCGCCTTGGACGCGTCGAACGTCCCGACGACGATCTTGCTGGCGTCGAGGGAGGAGATCACGCCGGACGCGGCCGTGATGGTGCCCGCCACGAACTTGTCGGCGGTGAGGGTGTTCACCGCCATCAGGTCGCCGGTCAGGCTCAGGGCCTTGATCTGGGCGGCGGTGATACTGGCGGCGATCAGGACCTCGGCGGCCATGGTCCCCACCGCGAGGCGGTCGCCGTTGAGCTCCCCGACGACCAGCTTCGGTGTGGTGATCGAGCCGTCGGCGATCTCGGTCTTGCCGACCGCTGCCGCTGCGATCTTCGCGCGGGTGACGGCGTCGTCGGCGAGCGCGAGTTCGCTGATGATGCCGTCCAGGACGGCCTGGGCGACGACAGGCGTCGGCCCGGCCGGTCCCGCAACCGGCGACGGGTCGGAGACGACACCGGATGTCGAGACGCACACCAGCCGCACCCACACCGGGCCTCCCGCCGGCACGGTCATCGTGCCGCCCTGCGCCGAGTAGAACGCGGAGAACAGGGACCCGCCGTCGGGGAACTCCGGGTCGGTCGAGGAGTGCACCTCCACGTACGCGAAGTCTGCCGGGGCCTGGGCGCCACCGGCGAAGGAGCCGTCCCAGACCACGGCGACACCGCCGAGGACCGAGGTGATCGTGGGCGTCCCCGGCACAGGCGGCGGGGGGCCGTTGACGGCCGCGACCGCAAGGGTGCCGTCGTGCTGCAGGCCGATGCTGCCGCGTATCGTCCCGAAGTCGTCGTAGACGGCGATGGCGCCGTTCTCGATCGAGGAGTTCGCCAGGCGGCTGGTACGGGACAGGTCCCGCACCAGCCGTTCCAGTGTGGCGATCCTGCCCGCCAGAACGGCGAGGGTGTCAGCCAAGGGTCAGCCTCCGTAAGTGAAGGAGTCGGCGCGCGCCAGGCGCACCGTCATCCGTTCTTGCTGGTCCCCCTGCGCCGGCGTGAGCGTCCATCCGGTCACCCGCGCCCATCCGTCGTAGTCGGTCCACTGGTCGTGGACCTGCACCCACACGTCGTCGCCCACCGCGAAGGAGCCGAAGCGGGCGGCGGGGTGGTCGATGAGGTCGACCTCCGGGATGTCGCCGCGTATCTGGCGGGCGATCCGCTCGGTGCGGGCCCTCGCCGACAGCTGGTCCTGGCCCTTCACCGCGGGCAGGTCCATGACTTCCTCGAGGCGCAGCCGCCCGTCACGGACGGCGTCGATCGCTCGCAGCCGCGCCCGGCCCTCACCCGAGCCGAGGGCGACGACGACCTGCGCGTAGGTGTCGCCGTCGTAGATGACCGGCTCAGGAACGGCGATGTTCACGCCGGTCGTGAACGACACGTCCGTACGGCGGGTACCAAGGCGCGGCCAGCCGATACGGAACCTGCGCCGCGGCACGTCGCCCGACCACTCGACCTGCTCGGTCCACTCCGGGCCGCCGTCGGCGCCGACCGCGTCGACGATCAGGTCCGCGAGGGTGCGGGTCTCCCACCAGCCGGAGGCGTACGGCTCCTCCGGGGTGCCGATCTTCGCCTTGGAGGTGGTGGCGTCGACGAGGACCTGCAGGTCCCCGTCGGGCTGCTCCTGGCAGTACGCCCACACGTCCCGCATCAGCTTGCACGGGTCGCCGTATGTGTACGGGCCGCGCGCGTTGAGGTTGCCGTGGAGGTCGTGGCGGCGTCCCAGGTACGAGGTGAACCCGGCGGCCTCGATCGGGTACCGGCCGGCCTCCGGTTCGGCCCGCCAGATCACGCCTCCCCACATGAGCTTGGAGTCCCGCTCGGCGAACAGCATCGTGTTGCCGGGGTCGACCATGGAGCCCAGCACATGCGCCAGGTGCGGTTCCAGCGTCGCCGTCAGGCTCCCCGGACCGTTCAGCTCCGGGCCGTAGGAGACATCCGACAGCGGCAGGTCCCATGCCAGGACCTGCCCCGTCAGCGCGCTGCACGTCAGATAGCGGTAGGAGTGCACGCTTAGAACACGCCCTCCTCGAACTCCACGTCCGCGATAGCGGTCGTGGCCACGTCTACCTGCAGCGTTCCGGCGGCCGCGTTGTCCATGGCGACCATGGACTGCAGCAGCTGCGTGGTGCCGCGCATCGCCGAGGGCACGGTGATGGTGTCGGCGGAGACCAGGTTCACGCGCTGGGAGCGGTCACCGGTGGTGAACGGGCCCGTATCGAAGTTGATGCCCTGGCCCTGGACGGTGCCGAGCTTGAACGCGGCGTGCCCCCACAGGCTGCCGTTCATGACCTGCGTTGCGGCGACGGTGAAGATGATGCGGGCCCGCACCGCCCACACGGGCACGGCTATGTTCCAGCGGGCCGCAGTCGGATACGACACGTACGTGCCCTTGGCGTTGCCGCCCCAGTTCTGGTCGGCGGACGGGGACGCGGTGTAGATCTGCCGGTCACGGCGGGGGTTGGCGATGGTCCGCAGGTCGGTGATCATCGCGGTGGTGATCGTGGCGGAGTTCGGGCCCTGGGTGATCCTGGCGAGCGGGATCGCGGTCATCCCCGCCGGCGGCTGCGTCGCGGTGGCGCTGACGTTGGAGACGACGTAGAAGTAACCGATGTCGTCGGAGGCCGGGTTGAGGGTGCCTTCGTACTCGGGGTCCAGCACCCGCAGCACAACCATGTCGGTGCGGCCCGTCGCCCCGGTCGGGGCGATGTTCACCGTCGCCGAGCCCACGTTGTACTGGGTGTAGGAGCCCTGGCCCCAGGCGGCTCCCCGCACCACACCGGAGCCGTCGGCGACCTGCACGCCCGCGCCGGGCGTCGTCAGCGGGGTGACCTTCAGGTCGTTGTACTCGGTCACGCCCTGCGACCCGCGGGACAGGTCGCGGATCATCATGCGCATGGTGCGGGCGGGGTGGGTGCCGCCGGTGACCATCATCGGGGGTTGGATCAGCGTCATTCGGAAGTCCTCACAGGGCGGTGTAGGCGTCGCGCCACGACAGGGTCAGGCGGCAGGTGTTCGTGTAGTCGGTGGCGGTCCAGCGGATCTCGCTCTTGCCGGGCGGGATCTGGAACAGGTCCATGCGGCTGCCCGCCGTCAGCGCCGGGGCCGCGTTGCCGGACCCGTTGCGCAGCACCCACCGGGTGCCCGGCCGGGTGTCGATGTCGATGTGCTCCCCGGCCCCGAGGGTGATCTGCAGCTGCAGGTAGCGGCCGGTCTCCACCACCCACACCTTCGGGTTGGTGACCGGCCCGTCGATGCGGACCGTCGGCCACGCCGCCAGATCCCCTTCGTTGAGGACCCACCCGGGGCGCTCGTCCGGGTGCGACACCCCCGTGGTGATCGGGGCGACCATCGGCGCGGTGAAACCCTGCGAGTCGTCGGAGATATCCAGCGGCAGCGTCAGCGACTGCGAGTCGTCCGCATGCCAACGCGGGTCCGTCGCGGCGAAGTCCAGCATGAACGGAATCCAGCCGTAGACGGCCTGCGCCATCGTCGCGGTCTCCACCCGCCGCCACCTGCCGTACAGGCGCTTGACGTCCCGCCCGGGCCACTTCACCCTCAGCACCGCCAGCGCGCCCGGCGTCTTGCGGGTGGCGTCTGTGCCGGTGACCTGCTGCAGGCGGGCCAGCAGGTCGAGGGCGGCCGCCGGGTCGTCGGGGGTGCGGATACCGGCCTCGATCGACACGGTGCGCGTCCCGTACAGGTCGACGCCCGGGAAGCCGCCGTCATCGCTCGGGTTGTCCACATCGGCCGTACGCAGCTCCGGCGCGGCCAGGCCGCTGACCTCGCCGACCGGCAGCAGAGTGCCTCTGCCGATCACCAGGCCGCCACCGACGTCGAACTGGTAGTCCCCAAGGGTTGCCATCAGAGCTTGCCTCCTCGCTGCGCGGCACGAAGGCGCCGCATCACCTCCGCGCCGATCTCCTGCGCAGCCCCGCGGCCGCCACCGCCGGACGTGACGGTCACCGGGATCTGGCCGATCAGCGGCCCGGCCTGCTCCTTCACGACGACGACCTGCACGCCACCGGCCGGCCGGGCGTCCATCCGCATCGGACCGGTCACCCCCTGGGCGGTGAGGGTGTAGCCGAACCGTTGGGCGACGTCCTCGAGGACCGCCGTCGCGTTCGACCGCTTGGACTGCCCGAGCGGGATGTACGCCTCACCGCCCGTGCTGGGCTCCGCGAACCGCACCAGCCCGTTGCTCGTCGCGTACAGGCCGGGCGTCAGGACACCGCCCTGCGCGTACGACAGGCCCTTGTTGGCCCGCCCCAGGTCGGCGACGAACTTCGTGGCCCGCTTCCCAAGCGCCTTCTTCAGCCGGGACAGGCCCGCGTTGGCGACCTCGATGATGCGGTCCTCGCCGAGCTCGGTGTCGTCGGCGACCTGGTGGAGACCGGTCTTGCTCGACTTGATCGCCGAGATGATCGTCAGCAGGTCCGCCAGGTCCTGATCGGACAGCGTCGCCGACGCCGACTTCGACGCCGAGTTCGCCTTCGACGCGGCCGACTTGCTCTTGACGGCCTGCGCGGCCAGGTCGATCGCAGCCTGGTCGCCCTGCTCCGCGAGCCGCGAAGCCAGGTCCCCGTAGCCGGAGGCTGCGAGCGTCGCCAGGTTCTGCTGGAACGTGGCTGTCTGCTTGGCCGCACCGCCGAGCTGGCTGGTGTACTCCGACAGTGACGCCTTCGCGGTCGCGGCCAGCTTCTCCAGGTCCTTGGCCATGGCCTTCATGTACTTCGAGCTGCCCGTGGCCATCTTGTGCGTCAGGTCGATGCCGTCGGCGCCCATCGCCTCCAGTGCATCGGCGACGTCCTTACCGGCACGGCGGGCCACCGTCGCCAGGTCCCTGCGCCACCGCTGCGCCTGCCACACCGCCTTGTCGAGGTTCTTCCCGAACTTGCCCAGGTCCAGGGCGGTGCCCTTCTTGTTCATGGAGTCCGAGCCGATCGACGACAGGGAGAACAGACCCCCGGAGCCCCCGGCCGGCTCGTACGACCACCCAGACAGGCCGCCGTCGGCGTACCAGCGGATGTCCTTGCCGCCCAGGCGGCGAACCGTCTCCTCGGCGATGGCCCGCGAGCGGGTGCGCTTTGTGGGCGACAAAGGGATGTAGCTCTCCCCGCCGGTCTCCCGCTCACCCCAGATGCGGTAGCTCCCCGCCGGTGCGATCTGCGCGACGTGCTGCTCGGGGCGGCGTACGCCGCCGTCCGCGTAGAAGTCGAGGACCGAGCCGCGCGCCTGGGCCTGGACACTGTCGGGGACACCGTTGGCGTCCTTGTCCCAGGACGTGGGCTTGCGGGACAGGTACACGGGGATGGTCACTGACTTCGGGGCGCTCACCGAAACGGAGATCTGTTTGGTACCGGGGATCTGCCGCACACTCGCACCGATCAGGTCCAGCTGCGTCTGCACGGCCCCCATGTCGCCGGACAGCAGCGCCGACGTCAGGGCCATCGCGGCCGCGTTGCCCTTGGTCTTGGCGACCTGTTGGATCAGCGTCAGCATGCCCGTCCACTCTGTGAGGGACTGCTTGCCCGCGGTCTTGAACGCGCCGACGACGCCCTTCAGGTCCTTCTCACTGATCGGCAGGTCCGCACCCCAGATCGCCTGCAGCTGGCTCATGGCGCCCTTCACGTCACCGGACAGAAGGGCCTGCTGCAGGTTGTTCGCCGCGTCCGCGCCCTTCTCCTGGGCGACCTGCGCCAGCAGACCCATGCCGCGCTGCATCTGGACCTTGGCGGCCGCGCTGCCCTTCTTCACCGCCCGGGCCATGTCGGTGACGGCCATCTCCTGCAGGACTTTCGCGAACTTGCCCGGATCGTTGGTCTCTGCGGCGTCGGCGAACTTCTGCGCGGTCTTCTTGCCGTAGCGGGCGGCGATCGCGGGCAGTTGGTCCAGGCCCGCACGGAACGCTTCCGAAGACCGGGACGACGACTCGGAGATGATGCCTTCCAGCTCGTCGGCAACCTTCGTCTTGCCCTTGGACAGCTGCGTGACCAGCTCGTCCAGGATCGGGGCGGAACTCACCCCGAGCTTCGCGAAATGGTCGGTCAGGCCCGTGTACCCGGACATGGCGAGCGCCGACAGGTTCCTCTGGAAGTCCCGCTGCGACTTCAGCTGCTTCTGCAGCTGGTCCATGTAGTCCTTGAGCGTCGCCTTCGCGTTCTTGTTGGACTTGGCGACCTTGTCCTGCGCGTCGGACCACGCCCTGGCCGGGTCGACGATGCCGCCCAGGGCCTGCGCCATGGCCTTCATCTCATCGGTGTACTGCGGCAGCCCGTCCTGGCCGGGCGGCACCAGGAATTCCAGGGACCAGGTCTTCGACGCGTTGATCCTGGCCTGGTTGACCTTGGCGTTGACGATGTCCATGTTCGCGGCGAGCTCGGCCTGCTTCTTCACCGCGTTCGACCAGATGCTGTGCTGCTTGTCCAGGACTTCCATCGCATCGTTGCCCGCGACTGACAGCGTCGAGCTGACCTGCCCGGACTGGTCCACCGAGGCGAACGAAGCGTTTTCCCACACCTTGGCCTTGAGGTCCGCGAGCTTCTGGCCGCCGCTCGTGATGGCGTCCAGAGCGTCGGTCATGTCGAGGCCGACCTTCTTGAGCTTGGCCGCATCGTCGGACTTGGTCAGCGACTCGGTCAGGGCCCGCAGGCCCGCACCCTCGTCGCCCTGCTCGTTCTCCGCGCGCAGGGCCTCCACCAGGTCGTCGGTGGCCATCTTGGCTTTCTGCTTCGACGCCGAGTACGCCGAGTACGCGATGACGCCGATCGCGAGGAGCGCCGTGAGGCCCGACACGGCCAGGCCCGCGCCCTTCAGGACCGCCGGCATGGCCGACTGGCCGGCCTGTGCGGCGGCCAGCGCGATGCGGAACTCGCGCCACTGAGTGGTCAGTTTGGTGACCGCGACGAGGGCCAGCATGCCCCCGGCGGTCACCGCGAGCAGTCCCGCACCGATCTCCTTGAGCGGGCCGGGAGCGTCCGCGAGAGCCCCGGCGAACACCGACACGGCTTCGCCGACGGCCTGCAGGACCGGCAGCAGCGCCCGGCCCAGGTCCATGCCCAGCGCCTTGCTGCGGTTGACGAACAGCTGCCACTGCCCGGCCGTGGTGTCCATCTGCATCTGGAACGCCCGCTGGGTGGCCCCGGCCCGCTCCACCGCGGACGCGATTCCCTGATAGGTGTCGGCGTAGTTCTTGCCGTCGTTGGCGGCCAGCGCCAGCACCGCGCGGGTGGCCCGCACGTCGACGAACAGCTTGGTAATGGCCTCGGACGAGCCGCCCGTGGCCTTCGCCAGCTTGTTGACGACCACGTACAGGCCGTCCTGCTGCACTGCGGAAGCCGCCGAGTCGTACCCGAGTTCCCGCATCGCGTTACTCAGGTCGCGGGTGGGCGCCATCATCCGCGTCATCATCCCGTTCAGCGCCGTCGCGGCCTCCGCCGCGGGGATACCGGTGAGGGTGATCGCGGCGTACGCCGCCGACAGGTCGTCGAACTCGACGCCGGCGGCGGCTGCCATCGGCACCACGTCGCCAAGGTTCTGTGCCAGCTCCTCGAAGGAGATGACGCCCTTGTTGACGGTCTGGAACATGATGTCCATGACGTTGGCGGCGTCACCCGCGCCCAAGCCGTACGCCTTCAGGACACCCAGCAGGGCCCGCGAGGACGCCTCGGTGGTCGTCAGGCCCGCGCTGGCGCCCTTCGCTGCCACTCCGAGGATCGTCATGGCGTCGGCGCCGTCGAAGCCCGTGGAGACGATCTGGTACAGGCCGTCGGCGAGCTGGTTCGACGACTGCGTCAGGTCCTTCGACAGGTCGACGATCTGGTCGGTGAACGACCCGACCGTCGACTGGTTGATCTGCTGGGAGATCGTCATGACGTTGGCCATGCGCTTCTCCAGCGCGATGGCCTGCGCGACACCGGCGCCGAGGACCGCCGTCAGCACCAGACCGGTCTTCAGGTAGCCGTTGACGCGGGCCTGTGTAGCAGCCCTGGCCTCAGCATCCGCAGCGGCCTGCGCCTGACGCACGGCGGCCGCGTTCGCCGCCGCACGCTGCGCCGCTGCCGCCTCTGCCTCCGACCGTGCGGTAACCGCCGTCAGGGCGGTGGCGTCGGCGGCCTGCCGTGCCTGCAACGTCCGGGTGGACAGGGCCGCACCACGAGCGGCCGCAGCCTGCGCGGCAGCGGCCCGACCCTCCTGCAGCGTCTGCGCCTGCGCGGCCTGCGTGGCCGCCCGGGCGGCGGCCGTCGCCGTGGCCTGTGCCGCGGCCGCACCCCGGCCGGTGGTGGCCTGGGCACGGGCGGCCATGGTTTGGGCGACGGCCTGGGCGCGCAGTGCACGCTCGCCGGCCATCACCGCTGCCGCCCGTTCGGTCTCCGCCCGCGCGGCCAGGTTCGCCGCGAGGACCTGCGCACGGCCGTTGCGTTCGGCTGCCGCAGCGGCAGCATTCTGTGCGGCCTGGCTGCGTTGCACGGCGGCGGTGACACGGGTCTGCCCGAGGACCGCGTCAACGGACGCGGACGCCTGCAGGCGGGCCAGGCGTTGTGTGGCCGTCGAGGTTTCCATCAGGCTGCGGTTGACCTGCTGCAGGTGCCCGTCGAACTGGCGCAGCTGCCCGGCACCGGATCGCAGACCGTTGGTCAGTCCGGCGGTCGTCGCCTGCAGGTTGACGTACAGGTTGTAGGCACTGCCTGCCACCTACTGCTCCCGTCTGGGCGTGAGCCCGATCTTGACCCCGCGCCCATCCGGTCCGTCCGGTACCTGCTCCCGCTCCATCTCCAGCAGCTCGCACCCCGGACAGGTGCTCGCATCGGCCACGTACGCGAACCGGTCCCCGCCCAGATCCGGCTTCCACTCATCCGCCCTGGTGCCGCAGCCCGAACACACCGCCCGGCTGTACGCCAGCCACGCAAGAGCTTTGGCCCGGTCCAGTGCCGACCAGCGGCCGTCACCGGCCCCCGTGAACCGGCTGTGCGGCATTCCATAGGTGTGGCATAGCTCCATCTCCGCCCGGAAAGCCGGGTCAGAGATCAGCCTTTTCCCAGGTCCGCCCGCAACGTCTGGTTGATGACGAGAGCGGCCGTGAAAAGTGCCTTCGCCTCGGCGTCCGCCCAGGTGTCCAGGAGCTCCTGCGCGTCGGCCGCGCTCATCCCCTCGACCTCCGCCCCGCCGGCGTCACGCTCGACGTGGCAGGCGGAGATCAGCGCCGCGGGGAACGTGTCGACGTTGTACTCCATGCCCTGGTCGGCCTGCGCCTCAGTGGGGGCGTGGTCGCGCAGCAGCTGCTCCCACACCGGCCGCGGTACGGCCCGGAAAGTGAGGGTCAGCGTGGCGTCCGCGAGGGCGTCCTGTGCCCGCGTCAGGCCCGTATCGGCAGCCAGGACTTGCGGGTTCGACGCCACCCAGGCGTCGCGCTGCTCCTCACGGATGCCCTGCTCAGTGCATTCGGCCAGCGCCCCGGCGCGGGCCTTGGCCAGGTTCAGGGCCGCCTCTGTCACAGCGGTCTTGGCGTCCTGGTCGTCGCAGATCGACAGGGTGCGCTCAGGCAGCTTCCGGGCCCGCAGGCGGGCCATCTTCGCCGACCAGTGCGCGTCCTTGGCAACCGCGGCGGCCGGCGGCTGGGCAGTGGTGTTCGTGGACATGCGGATCCCCCCGGATCAGGTAGTGGCCGGGACGGCGGCGTCGAGCGTCGGGTCGTCGGACACCGCGAAGGTCACGGTGAACTTCGCCGGGTCGCTGCCTGCGGAGTAGGCCGGGGCGCGCGAGGCGACACGGGTGGGGAAGATGTCCATGGACTTCGACGCCGGAACGTCGCCCTTGCGCAGGATGACGACGTACCCTTCCTCGCCCTTGCTGAGGAGGGTTTCGATGGTGTCGCCGGCCTTGTCCTCGTAGAAGGTCAGGGTCGAGGCGTCGGCCTTGTCCTCACCGGGGATCGACGTGGTGAGCGTCGAGCCCATGTCGGGGGTGTCGATCGGGCTGTTGCCGAGCGACCAGCCCGCGATGTCGGAGATCGCGCCGGACAGCTCGGTGCCGCCGGTCAGCTCCGCGCGGGTCGGGACGTTCGTCGCCGCGGCGATCTCCGGCAGGAAGTAGATCTTGGTGACGCCGCGGCGCATGAACCGCTGCTGGGTGGTACCCAAGGGGGGTGCTCACTCTCCGGGGACCCCGGCCTCCGGCAATGGAGGCCCGTCCCCAACAGGTCGCAGGACTGCGAACCAGGGGTGCAGCCCGTACCGGTGTGGCCGGGCGTCCGCGCGGGGGCCTCCGCGGTGAGGTGCGATCAGGCGTCAGCTGTTCGGGGTTGAAACCGTCAGGACGAATCGCTGCACGTAAGTGTAGGTGGAGCTCACGACACCGGTCCCTTCCTCCCGGTCCAGCTCCCGGCCGATCACGGTCGCCCCGGTCACGGTGATCGCGTTGAGGTACTGGGCGCTGCCCAGCACCCGGGCCAGGAACGCCTGCCGGGCCTTGTCGGCCTGCAAGGACGCCTGCTCGGCGGTCTGGCCCACCGACGACACCTGCAGCAGCACCCGGGCATCGGCGTCACTGTCCCCGAAGACCGGTCCCAGGCCGGCAACTTGCCCCAGCTCGTACAGCACGCAGTACGGGATCGTGTTGCCCGTCGGCACGGATGCCGCCGTGGGCGCGGTCCCGTACCCGCAGGAGCGGCCTGTCGCCGTCTGCAGCATGGTCTGCACTGCGAGCGCCACTTGGCGCCCCGACACACTCATCTAGTCCTCCTCGTCGGTGTTCGTCATCCGGTCTGCGGTGACGACGGCTTGAATGTCCGCGATAGCGAAGGTGTGCAGCCCGAGTTCGGACCACACCGGCATGTCGGACGGGCTCGTCCCCCGCAGCAGCCCCAGGTCGCCGGTCTCCTCGTCGACGAGCTCGACGACGAACGCCAGCCGCGACACCATGCCGTAGCCGTGCGCCGCCATCACATCGGCGACAGCCTTGTGCAGCTCCTCCATCGGGGTGCTCACTCCGGGTTCCCGTCGGCGATCCGCCCGATGGCAGCCGTGAACAGGGGACTGATCGTCTCCACAGCCGGGCCGACGTGGGCGTACGGCGGCTGGTCGAAGACGCGGCCGAGGCTGTCGGGGCCGACGTACCCGTACTCCAGGCGCCGCCCTTGCGGTTTGGCGGTGCCGACGATCGCCGTCGCCGCTTCGCCACTGACGTGCACCTCGTGCGTCCAGGACCGCCGGTAGTCGCCGGTCGGCGCGTTCGGGCCGGGCCTGCCCGACGCGTTGGCCTTGATCTGCGTCTCCAGCAGCATCGCGTAGTGCCGTACGACGGACACCGCCGACGGCAGCATCCGTGCGGCGCGGGCCTGCAGCTGGGCGGCGATCTCGGGCGCGTTGCTGAACGCGCCGCCGCCAGGGCGGGGGCCAGGGATAGCCACTATCCGCTCACCTCCGGCTGCCACCGTCCGGACGCCCAGTCCTGCAGCAGCGCCAGCATCGCCCGGGTCATCTCGTGCGGCTGGCCGTCCAAAAGGTCGTACCGGGCCAGGGCGTTGCGCTCCAGCTCGCCCGCATCGATCGCCGACAAGAACGCCGCGGCGGCCGGTCCCGGGTCCGGGTCGACACCGACGGCCACACGCGCCAGACCGTCGAACTCGTCCGTCACCTTCGGCGACAGGAACAGCACCAGCTGCGCCGGCTGACCCGCGCTCTGGCGGAGCTCGTACCCGGAGACCTTCGAGGAGATGTCGCGGCCGTCGAGTGCCACGGATCCCATGGTGTGGTTGGCGGTTATCCGCACCCAGTGCGCCTGATCATCCATGCTGCTCAGCCTACGAAGGGGCGCGGACAGCACTACGGCCCCGCGCACGGTGCGCGAGGCCGCCAAGAGGCCAAGGGGTCAGATGGCGCTGGACGCCGTAGTGATGCGTTCCATCAACCTGGTGGAGCGGCAGATCTCCACCGTGGACGCCTCGGTGACGTCATCGGCAAGCCAGATGCGGCCGGCCAGGCCGCCCGTCTCGGTGACGACCTCCACCAGGTCGCCGATCAGCGCCACCGGCGCCGACACGGGCGTCACCAGCCGGTACCAGGCGGAGCCCTCGGACAGCCAGTCCTGGCCGAGGACCTGGCCCAGGACGATCTGCCCGTGCGTGGACAGCACCGCCCCCGGACCGTCGTACACCACGGTGGTCGGGGTCTGGCCGGGCTCCCCGGTCACCGGGTCCAGGACAGGCTGGCCGGCGGTACGGGAGATCCGCACCGTGTCGGTCAGCTGCGCCTCCAGGTCAGCCCTGGCCTGCGAAAGATCCAGCGGCACCGGCTCACGCCCCGGTGGTCTGGGTGGACTCGTCCAGCCACGTGGTGCGGACCACGGCGAGCGAGTTGGCATCGGAGATGTCCAGGACCCGCCACACCCTGTTGATCAGGCCCGGGTCCTGCGTGGCCACGGTGACGCGCACGCGGTCCTCGCGCGACGCGAGCGGGACGTCCAGGGGAGTCAGGAGGCGGTAGCGGTTGCGGGTGTCGTCGGCGTACGCCTGTCCTTCCAGAGACAGGACCAGGCCGGGACCTCCGGCGGAGAAGATCGCACCGGCCCCCGTGTAGAGGATCTGATCCGGGCCGGGGTGGTACTCGCCGGAATCCGGGTCAAGGACCGGCTCCCCGGCACGGAAGATCTCGACAGTGTCCACGAGGATGCGCGTCTCGACGATGGGGGCGACGGCGGCAAGCGAAAGCCCCTCAGAGGGCGGAGGAGTGCTCATATGTTCGAGCGTAGGACGGTGCACGGACAGCTCCCCGGCTCGACGAAACAGCGGACCCGTAGGGCTGACCCAGGTGCACAGGTCTCGGCCCGGCGTGAGGATCCTTGTACCGGTGGTGGCTCAGATGTCCCTTCGACTGGACCGCCGCCGGACCTACCCGAGCACCCCAAGCTCAATGTCAGGTCGGCAGTGGATGCAGGCCCGCATCCCGTCGGCGAGCGCGGCGAGAGTTTGCTCCCGGGTGACGGCTCGCTGGCGTTTCCCCGCCGCGCGGCACCCGCCCACGTGGACCTCGATGGATCGTGCGCCCGCACCGATGCTGAGCTCGACCACCCAGTCCGGCGTCGGCGGCCGCCGCCGCTCGCTCTGCTGCCGCTCCCTCTCTCGCTGCTCGGCCGCCGCGATCGCCTCGTCGATGCGGTCCACCCACATCGCATACCAGGTCCGCAGGGTACGGAGCCGAGGCAGATCGGACGGGAGGTCGTACATGCATTCGATTGTAGGGCTGTCGGCATGGTCGAGCCCCCGCCGCTCGGGCAGGGGCTCCGGGACGCAATGCGCTCATTCTTGGCTAGTCGGGCGGCTCATCCGGCAGGGGTCGATCTTCGGTGCTGCGCCGCTTCTTGATCTCATCCTCGAGCCGCTTGGCCGTCCCCTCGGCTTCCTTCTGCCGGTCGCCTCTCACCTTTCCTGTCGCTTCCCCCGCCTTGCCTGGGAATTTGTCCTTGCCACCCCGCCGCGTCATAACGGCTCCTCACGTGCGCGAATCCTTGCCCTCTCAAGCTAGGACACCTCAGGGCATGTCGCGTTGCGTGAGAGACAGCGAGAGGGCGGATGCGCCTGCCATGTCCGCCACCCACCATCGGCGGCGTATCGTCGCAGACGCCGACAGAAGGGACCCGCATGACCGACGCTGACCTGCTGCGATCCCTCGGCGTCGACCCGTCACAGCTGGACCCCGCCCCACCATGGGCCCCATGCCTGAGCGCCGGAGCCGCGCGGCTCGACGGCAACCATCCGTGCGTGGGCTGCGGCCAGCCCGCGAGAGCAACCGGGGTCGTCACCGTGCCCGGATCCGGCCGCCGCTGGTTGGACCGGTGCATGCCCTGCCTCATCGCCACCACCCCACGCGGTGGTCCCCGCGCACCGCTCACGGACACGCTGGCCGTTCTGCGGGAGGCAGCCCGAGAAGCAGGCGCCACCGTGACCGTCAGGACCGACGAGCCGTAGCGGCCCTGATCCAGCTGCGCGAAACACGAGCGACCGCCGGTGCACCTTCGTTCGGTGCAACGGCGGCCGCGTCGGCAGGGGCGCTACTACAGCTGCCGCTCGATCTTGGATTCCGGGACCTGCTCTTGTTGCATGTTCTTCTCGTTCTTGACGGTGTAGCGAGTCTGCTGCCCGCTGCCCTCGGCCGCCTGGATCGTGCCCTGCGCCTGCTGGCCTTCTTGATTCCGGTACTCCACGCGCTGTCCCTGCTTGTACGGCATGAGCTCTCCAAGTCGCTGTGAGTCGGGTGGGAGGCTGGCCCCGCTCGTTCGGGGGGCGCCCCTCCTTGCGCCCGGGACTATCGCTGGGCGCACTGACAGCTCACCCCCGCCTCCACACCGCAGCAACCACTACGGGCCGAATGGAGGAAGTCCTAGTCTGCCGTCGTGGACCGCTATCACCTGACGCTGTCGATCGGAGCCCGGCCCGTCATGCGCGGGTGGTGGGCCGATCAGGCGACGGCTGAACGGAAGTACTTGAGATGGATCGGGGAGCGCGGCGGCAGGGAGGGCGCCCGGATCACGCTCATCGACGAAGCGGACTGCGGGCGGGTGCTCAAAGCCTGGCCTGACCAGGACCGCTGACCCACAGCACCGCGCCCCGGCTACGGCCGGGGCTGGGGGTCCTTTCGTGCGTCCTGGGTTGTACGCCCATCCAGCCGATAGCGGCTTTTGCGTGGACTGTCCACGCTGGTTAGCTGTCGTTGCCGTCCGGTCGACGCGTTGTCATCCGCTCCCCCCTTGGCCGGGCGGCAACTCGCCCTGCTGTTCTGTCACACTTGCGTCGGCCCCGTCGTCTCCCCCGTCGACGGGGCTTCCTCATGCTGGTTCGTATCGATGCGGTCGGCCGTCGCGCTACTCGATCCAGCGCGGGTCGTCAAGGCACTGCTCAGCGTCGTAGACGCCGGCCCGCCGGAGAAGTTCGACCAGGCCGTGGTCGACGTAGACGAGACCGACGATCTCACTATTGATCGTGACCGCCCGACCGCTGGTGCGGGAAAGGCCGTGAACCACTATCGGGGCACTCATCCATCCAGAGTGGCCCAGAGTGACGTCCGGCGCAGGCCAGCCAAGCTGCGGAAGACCCGGCCAGGGAGGAAGATGAATATTGGTGGTGGTCCCGATGTCTCCCGGCGGCGGCTTGGGCCGCCACCGATGGGGTCACGCACCTCGCCGTACCGCCGGATGGCCCACTGGGGTTGAGGCAGGGAATGTGGGCTGGTTGAGTGGATGAGTCGTCCGGTCCGCGAATCCACACCAGCTGCGGTCGGACGGCGAATCCCCCCACACTCGGCAGAGGGGGGCGGACTCAAGCACTACTCGAACTCGCCCCCGAGCACACTCCGCCCCCTGTTCCTGGCCACGGCCACGACCTGAACAGGGGGCGGTTTCGCGCGTCCGGGGCTCGTCCACCCATCTGGCCGATAGGGGTTTTGGCGGGCGCTGTCCGAGCTGCTTAGCTTCTGCTGCCACCCGGGCGCAGCTTCCTCGGCCAGTGGGGCTGCGACCTGGTGGCAAACCGCCCCCGCCACTCCAAGAGGGGCCGCCGGACTAGTGCGTTCCGGGGTAGATGCACTGGGTTGCAGTTCGACTAGCTTGAGCGCATGGACGAGAGCGCGCAGGAGCCGATGAAGCGGCTGACGGCCGAGGACAGCGTGGATACGTCCAGCTTCTGGGCGGCCATCGAAAGGTTCCACACCGCAGTGATGCTCGCCATGCACCCCGACATCGAAGTCCTGGACGACAAGCTGAACCGGCTCTATGGGGGGCAGCCGTGACCAGCCGCCGCCACGGAACGCCGCCTGAGCCCGGCCGGGTTGTCATACCGGCCTCGTAGACTCATTACATCAATCCCCAGGGCCAAGTTGCCCGCGAAATAGGGTGATTGCTTCCCGCCTCGCCCCGAGGACAGCGCCAAAGGGCGAGGCGGAGCTGCGTCAGCCGCCCCCCGGCTCCGCATGCAGGACGGCCCGCTTAACGGCCATCTCCAGCTCGTACCGAGACACCCCGCCCGCCTCGGCATGCGCGGTCACCGCGGCCTGGAACGCTGCAGCAGCCTCACGCCAGGGAGCCCACGCCTCCTGCGTGTACGGCTCGGCGAGGGCCTTGCGCTGCTCGGCGACGGCGGTGCGTTCCAGCGAGATGAGCTCTTCAGGGATGTCGATGGCCACGGCCGGATCGTAAACGGCGGCACCGACAATCGGCCGGAGCCGCGAAAGAGCCCCGCCTCCCGGACGGGGGGCCGGGAAGCGGGGCGGCGTAGGGGCTGGTCCAACCGGCCAGCCAGGGGATACGGGCAGGAGTTCAGTGGGCGCCGGCGGCGTCGCGTTCGGCCCGGTATTCCTTCTTGACCCGGACGCCGTTGGCGCAGCTGACACGTTGCTTGCAGTCGGGGCAGGCCATGAGGTGGCCGATGTACGCCCGGTAGGCGTCCTGCACCCTGGCGTCGACATACGCCCGCTGCCCCGCGAACCGGCTCATCACGCCTGCCCGAACGGTACGAGGTTGTGCTGCTCACGGCACGGCTGGCAGGCGTACTGCCCAAAGTCGGGGCCGGAGGACGACGGGATCACGTTGACGAGGACCGCTGTCCCCGACGGGCCTTTGTGCCAGTGGCACCAGCCGTGGCCGGGCTCTGTGCGAGCGTCTGGGGCCTGGATAGGCTTCTTCATGGCGTCGCGCCTCCAGTGCGTCGTCCACTCCCCGGACCGGTGGCACGGTTGCGGGGCTTATCTGTGCGGAACACCATATGCCCAGTGCGATAGGTGCGATAGGTGCGATAGGCCATCTGATTCCTCCTGTCTCGCCGAGCGGACCTTGCGCACCTACCGTCAGGATCATGGACTGGCAGCCGGAGATCCCGCGGTGGCGGCAGGTGTACGCACTGCTGGAGGAGCGCATCGACAGTGGGGTGTACCCGCCAGGGACGCGGCTTCCGTCTGCGCTTGATCTGCAGGCGGAGACTGGCATCAGCCCGGTGACGGCACGCCGGGTGCTGCAAGAGCTCCGTACGGCGGGGCTTGCGTACATGGAGCCGGGAATCGGCACTTTCGTGGCCAAGCTCCCCACGCCCGACGCCTGATCCCCGACGCTCGGCCTCGGCGGTACGGGCGGGGGTTGAAACCGGCCCGGCAGGGCGCACGGGGGAGCAACGCTGCCGGGCCGGGGCTTATAGGAGCGCGGCTGACCGGGGAACGGTCGCCCATACGGTCTTGCCGACCGGGTCCCGGTGCCGGGCCCCGAAGCCGGACGCGGCCGCACGTACGAGGAACAGCCCACGCCCGCTCTCCGCGAGGTGCGGCGCGACCACCGGTCGCGGCGGGTTGCGGCTCGGGTCAGACACCTCCAACAGCAGCTGCGCGCCGTCGTCACAGACCTGCAGGTGCACCAGGTGGTCGTTGCTGCAGTGCCGGATTGCGTTGGTGACCAGCTCACTGGCAATAAGGACGGCGGTGTCCACCGCCTCCTCGGGCACCAGCCAGCAGGCCAGGATGGAGCGGAGCTGCCGGCGGGCCTCACCCACCGTCTTCGGGAACGGCGTCAGCCACAGTCCCCATTTCAGCGTGGTCAACCCGTCGCCCGTGGGCTCGTCATGCGTGGTGATTGTGGGCACAGTGCTCCCCCTACGTGGGGGGCGTCGCCCCCGTCGAGGTTTCCAAGAGGTCACACCGCCGAAGCGGTGCGTGCCGAGAGCGTCCCGCTGCAGTTGGATCTGCGTGAAGGCCCATGTGGTTACCCAACGTGGGTAAGCTTGCGGGGCGTTAGATTCCCCTCACTGTGTGCGACTCGGGCGAGGAGGCGCCGATGCCGGCGGCGGAAGGGCCACGAGAGCTGCCACCCGCGCTTCTTGCCGATCCCGAGATGATCCGGGCCTGCCGGACACGGGACTTCGCCACGGTCTTCACCCTTGTGCGGCGCCGCGCCGGGATCTACCCCTCGCGCATCGCCGCCTTATGCGGCATGACCCCAAGCCGTGTCGGGGAGATCGCGGCCGGGCGACGCAAGCTCGCACACATCGACGTCATCGAGCGCGTGGCAGACGGGCTGCGCATCCCTGGCGCCATGCTCGGCCTCGCGCACCGCCCCTGGGAGATCCCGGCCCAAGCCACGCTCACCGAACCCGAGCCGCAACCGGCGCCGCCACCACCGGCCACACCGGTCGCCGATCTGGACAGCATCCTGAACCTGGTCGACGCCGCTCAAGTGACCCGCTCGACCCTCGCCGCCATCCAGTCATCGATCCAGGACTACTGGCGCCGCGACGAGCAGCACGGGCCCGCCGCTCTGCGGCCCGCAGTCGTCGGCCAGCTGCGCCACACCCAACAGCTGATCGACCACACCCGTGAAAGCCCACTACGGCACGGCCTGCTCACGCTCGCCGCCGAGCTTGCCCGGCTCGCCGGATGGGCGTACTTCGACGCACGCCAGTTCAGCACCGCTCGCACCTACTTCACCCAGGCGCTGACGATGGCCCAAAGCGTCGGCGACCGACAGTTCATCGCCAACGTCCTTTCCTGCATGAGCCTGCAGGCCACCTACGAGGGCGATGCCACTGACGCCGCCGCGCTGGCGTGCGCGGCACAGGACACCGCCCGCGGCACCGACAGCCCGGACCTGGTGATGGCCATGCTGCACATGCGGGAGGCGTTCGCCCACGCCACGCTGCACGCCGGCAACGACTGCCACCGATCCATCGCCAAAGCACGCACGCACTTCGAACGGGCCGACCACGCCAGCGCCCCGCAGTGGGTGCGGTACTTCGACGAGACCAAGCTGATCGTGGACACCGGCATCGCTCTCGCGCAGCTCGGCGAGCACCGGCAGGCCGAGCCGTTGATCGCCGAGGGCCTGCGCCGCGAACACCGCGACCAGCAGCGCGGCCGCGCCTTTCACGCCTTCTGGCTGGCCTCCACACAGCTGCGCAACGGCGCCTTGGACCAGGCGTGTTCCACTGCCTCGCTGGCCCTGGACCTGGCGACAAACGTGGACTCCCCGCGCATCGTCGGTCACGTGCGGGAGTTCCACACCCACCTGGCCGCGCACGCTCAGGAAGCCCCAGTGATCGCCTTCGAAGCGAAGATGCGTGAGGCGTTCCCCTAGGCCCTGGTCGCCTCGTCCAGCAGGAAGTACAACAGGCCGATCAGGGAGCCGCTGGACACGATCTCGCGCCGGTCGATCATGCCCCGGATCTCCGCCATCGGGATCCACTCGATCCGGTCGGTCTCATTGACCTCCGTCGGCGGGCCCCCATAAATGCCTGCCTCGGCGCGGAACACGTAGTGCTCGGAGTCCGTGATGCCGTTCGCCGGCTGCCCGTAGATCAGTGGCTCCACGGCCTTGACCCGCCAGCCAGTCTCCTCTTCCACCTCGCGGATCGCGGCCTGCTCCGGTGTCTCCCCGGCCCCGTCCTCGATCAGGCCCATGGGCAGTTCCCATGCCCACGTGTCGGTAATGAACCGGTGCCGCCACATCATCAGCACCCGCTTTTGGTCGTCAACCACGACGGCGACAGCCAGGTGCCGAAGCTTGACAACGTGGTGCTCCCAGCGGCGGCCATCCGGCTGCTGCACATCCGTCAGCCAGAGGCTGACCCACGGGTTCTCGTAGATCGGCCGTTCACCGTGGACCTGCCACTGCATGATGCTGCCCCTCTCGCGCCCTGTGATCGACCCCCAGCATGTCAGCCGAGCATGGCCGCTGCCTCAACTCCAGCATGCAGAAGCCGGATCAGGTGACAGAGCGCAAGACGCGCGGGCGGGGCCCGTCGTCATCCCGGGGGCCGATCTCTGACTGTCCACCGTTTCACCGCAGTACGACTACGCTTCCGCCACAAATGAAGCCCCTGGGGGGACATCGATGCCACCACGCCGCACCAGACGCGGTTCGTCCTGCATGTACGTCGTCTTCGTCGCCATATGGGGCGTGGGCGTCCCGCTCGCCGTGCTCTCCGCTCTCGTCAGGCACGCCCCGGCCCTCGGTATCCCGCTGCTCCTGGCCATGCTCGCCGGCGTCGCCGTCTACGTAGTGCGCCGCGTCCGCAAGGCCGAGCAGCGACGCCTCGAGGCCGCCCGCCTGGCCCAGCTGCGCGACGTGCAGTCACGCGAGATCGCCCGCTACCACGCCCTCGGGCCCACCGAGTTCGAGCACGCCATCGCCTACCTGTGCCAGCGCGACGGCTGCACCAACGTTGTGGTGAGTGGCGGCGCCGGCGACCTCGGCGCCGACGTCACCGCGACCGCCCCGGACGGCCGGCGGATCGTCATCCAGTGCAAGCGGTACGGGCCCACCAACAAGGTGAACTCCCCGGATATGCAGCGGTTCGGCGGCACCTGCTACTCCGTGCACCGCGCCCACATCCCCGTCATGGTCACCACCAGCACCTTCACCCGGCAGGCCGCCGGCTACGCGGCCGCGCAGGGGATCCGCCTGTACGGCGAGCAGGAACTCGCCGGCTGGGCGTCGCGGACCGGCCCGGCCCCGTGGCACCACCCCGAGCCAGCCGCATAACGCCTGCACCGACAACGGGCCCCGACCATCACGGCCGGGGGCCGCCGTCGTTCCGGGGGCAGTTGTCGAGGTCGCGCCACGGCCCGACGTACTGCGCGTCGTTCACCCTGCCCGTGTGGCGTCGGGTCTGGGCCCGAACGCCCGCCCGCACCGCGGGTGGGAGATCGGCCACGCGGCCGCATCCTCGACCGTCCTGAGCGTCCCTGTGGCCTTGTCGGGGTCCTTGTGGCTGGTCCAGCCGCAACCGATGCCGTCGAAGACCTCCATGTACTGCACGCCGGCCTCCCGCGCCCTGTTCAGGGTGCCCGCGTTGTAGGCCCCCGCCGACTTGGCGAGGACCGCCGACTCCGCCCACGCCTGCACCGGCATCCGGGCGCCGCCCCGGTAGATGACGTACAGCAGCTGGTGCTCGGCGGCGAGCCGGTCTGCCAGCGCCCTGGCGGCCTGCAGCGCCGTGGTGTTCCCTGCCGCCAGCAACGGCACCTCACGGCGTGCCGCCTCGCGCACCGCCCGGTAGAACGCGGCCGCCATGCGTTGCTCCTCCTGGGAGCGGCGCAGGAAGTCGGCGTAGGAGTCGGCGGCGAGCGACTGCAGGGCCTCGGTGTGGATCAGCGTCCACGTGAACCGGCCCCCCACCGTCTTCGCGGCCTGCTGCGCCCCCTGCTCGTACAGCAGCGGCAGCTGGCGGGTGACGAACGCGCGGGCTTCAGCGTCCACGCGCTGCTGAAAGTCGGCGATAGCAGCCTGGAACTCCGCGAGGCGGGCGACCATGTGCGGGGCGCGGCCCGACTCCGACAGGGCGGCAAGGACGGCGGTCTGCTGGTCGGTGAGGCGCTGCCAGGCGTCCTGCAGGACGGCGGCGACCCGGGCCGCGACGGTCTTCGCGTCGCCGGGTGTCAGTGGCGGGAACTCGTAGGCCACGGCTTACCGGTGCCAGCGGTGGGCGCGGCGCAGCGGTGCGATGACCAGTTCGGTGCCGTCGGTGGTGTCGTCCGGGGCGGTAGCTGCCTCAACGGATGCGATCTGCCGTTCCAGGCCGGTGAGGTTGTTGCTCTGGTCGAGGGTGACGACGCCGTTGACGGTCAGCTGCAGCGGGTCGGCGAGCAGCCTGGCACGCCGCTCGCCCAGCACCTCCAGGGCGACGGCCTTCGCCGCACCGAGCCGGGTGTACCGGGCCTGCAGGTCGGCCGCGTCGGTGGCTGTGCCGAGCTGCGCTTGGAGCCAGGCGAGGACTGCGGGGTCCACGGGTGGTGTCCTTCCGGGTAGCAGACCCGGCCCGGCACCCCGCAGCGGGTGCCGGGCCGGGCCTGGCTTTGGGTTACTGCTCTCCGGTGGCCTTGCGGACCCGGGCCTTGACGGCCGGCTTGGCCGGGGCCTCCGGCTCGACCTCGGGCTCCGGCTCGGGCTCAGGTGCGGGCTCCGGGTCCGGTACCGGGTCGGGGGTCCGGCCGGCGTCCGGGTCCTGGTCGCCGCCGTCCTCTTCCGCGTCGTCTTCCCACGCGTCGGGGTTGGTGATGGCCTCGGCCACGTCCTCGTCCGGCTCGTCACCGGGCTGCAGGATCAGGAGCTCGTGCGTCTTGGGGTGCTCCAGGTGCACCGCTGTTGCCAGTCGCCGCCCCATGTCAGAGCACCTTCGCGACGATGTGGCAGTCCGGCGCAAGGAGCACCGGCATGGCGACGGCCGCGCCCTTGGTCCACACCTGCGGCGGGTCGTCCTGCGAGCCCTTGGTGATGATCAGGCCCGGAGCGTCCTCACGGATGATCTCCGGGTTGGAGCCGCGGGACAGGACGAGGGACTCCGCCGTGGTGCCGTACATGGTCTGGCCCCACTTGGTGCGGTCCGGCGGCACCATCACCCACCGGTCGTCCGGCAGCGGGCGCACCGTGGCACCATCCACGCGGACCTGCCCCTTGTACAGCTCGATCGGCGGCAGGCTGTAGTTGCCGCGCACCACGTTGACCTGCTGCGGTGTCAGGGTCGCCGTAGGCGTGGTCGACGGGTTCACCGACCCGTAGTACGCGGCCCGGTAGGCGTTGTTCCTCCCCAGGTAGGAGAAGGCGCGGCGGCTGGTGACGACGAGCTCGGGGAACGGGGCGCCGATGGAGTCGAGGTAGTCCAGCCACCCCAGCTCGTCCTTGATCGGATCCGACGTCGGGTCGGACCACAGGACGGGTGCGGTCGGCATGTTCGCCGCCGGCACCACGAAGTCGACGTCCGTGGTGAGGCCGTTCTCCGCCGCCAGGGAGAACTTCCCGTCGGTGAGAACGTCACCGGCAGCGAGCTCCAGGCGCGAGTTGACGGCCTCCACGTGCCGCTCGACGTCGTCGTACAGCAGCTCGATCAGGCGGTCCTGGTCCGCGCCACGGGACGCCTCCTGCAGCAGGATCTCGATTTCGCCGACCAGGAGCTTCTGGCCCAGGGCGGGCAGCATGCCCTGGGTGCTGGTCGTCCACGCCTGGCGGTCGGCCAGAACGACGCTGGAGTCGTAGCTGCGGTACTTCGCGGCGTTGACGTACCGGCCCTGGTTCTTGATCCGCCACATCACGTCATGGATCTCCACCTTCGGGAAGATCGACTGCGTGAGCAGGAAGTCGGCCGGGGTGGGGATCTCGCGGGCGAACGTCGTCAGGTCCTGAACGGTGACGCCCTTGATGAGGTCCGAGACAGTCATGGTTGGGCCTCCTTCCTTACACGAAGCGGATCTGGCAGGTGGCGGACGGCACGACCGGGGCGACGACGACGGGGAGCTTCGCGGTCTTCACCGAGCCGTGCCACAGCAGCGCGGCCGGAACCTTGGTCTGGGTGGGGCTGAACAGCACCTCGGCGAAGACGAACCCGGCAAGGTTCTGCCGGCCGTCGGAGGCACCGGTCGCGTACAGGCCGTAGAGGCCGCTCGCGGTGATCTTGCCGACGGGGATGCCGGACAGGAACCGGCTGAACGGCACGGTGCTGTCCGTCGACGCGAAGAAGTGCGTGCCAGCAGCGAACGTCGTCATGTCGAGGGTGATGGAGTCGATCTGTCCGGTGCCGTGCAGAGACGCCAGCCAGGACCGGTCGGCGGTCAGGTTCTGAGTCGTGGTGACCGGCTGTACGGTCATGTGTCCTCCGTGGACGCGATCAGGCGGATGATCGTCCGCTCACCAGGTGGTGGCGTCGTCCACGGAAAAGGGGCGTGGTCCCCACAGTCCGGCCTTGTCCCGCCGGTGGGAAGCTCAGGTCTTGCTGGTGTAGCCGCGTCGGCGGGCCATCTCCGCACCGGCCGCGCCCCGCTTGGGGACGTTGCTCCCGCGCTGCGGGGGCCCACCTGCAGGTGAACCACCGGGCGCGACCGCCGGGGTGAGTGTCTTGCCGAACAACTCCGGGCGGCGCTCCTTCAGTGCGGTGGCCGCACCGGTGACGGCCTGCTCGTCGGCGTCGTCATCAACGCTCAGCAGACGTTCGGCGTCGGCAAGGTCCACACCCGTGGCCCCGAGTGCGACGAGGGCGGCACGGCGCACCGCGGCCCTCTCGCGGGCGGCAGCAGAAGCCTCACGGGCGGCAGCGGCGGCAGCAGCGTCGTCGGCGGCCTTCTCCCGGCGCTGCACCTCTGTCAGCTGCGCGTCCTGCGCGTCCTGTTGGGCCTTGACGAACGCGGCCAGGTCGTCGGTCTTGGCGAACCCCAGCTGCTCCACGAGCTTGCGTACCGCAGCACGTTCGCCCTGCTGCTTCTCGCGGGCCAGCAGCCTGGTCAGCGTCTCCTGGTCCAGCGTCTGCCCCGTCTGGGCGGGCGGCTGTACGGGGTCGCCGAGCAGGTCGTTGGACGGGTCGGTCGGGTCCGCGCCCAGGATCGGGAAGATCGGGCGGCCGTCGCGGCGGTGACCGATGAGGGTGTGCGGGTCGGGCAGCGGGCGGGCCATAACGGTGTCGTCCTCCAGCAGCAGCGCCCCCGCGCCGACAACCAGTGTAGAGGAGCCACTTGACCTGGTCGCTTCGTCAACTACCGCTGCGTGGGCCCTCGATGTCAGTCCCTACCGCTACTCTTTAAGAAATCCTCCCTCGTTTGAGGGGGGAAACCTATAAGAGCGCGGAGGTTCCATGATCAGCAACATCCTCCTCCAGCCGGCTGGGGAGCCCGAGGGATACGAGGCCCAGCTCGCAACCCTGGGCCTGGAGTTCAAGTACTTCGACCAGATCCTCCGCATGAGCGAGCAGTCGCGGCGGGACGGCACGACCAAAGACGACGCCAAGAACGCGCCCGGCTCTCAGGACTACTTCACGCGCGTCCGCGAGCTCCGGCACGCCCTCCGCACCCAGCTGCGCTGGCACCCTCACAATCCCCTGCAGGCGCCGCTCATCGTCAACAAGGACAAGACCGTGGGTATCGGCGTCCTCCTCGGAGACCACCGCACCGGCCTTCCCGGCTCCCCTCACCCTCGCAGTAAGCGACCGGCCGGCGTAACCAAGGAACGGGCCGTCGCCCGCAACCAGGACCTCCAGCTCCCGTTCGAGGAGCCTGAATTTCTTGCGCCGGACGGGTCACACCCGGACGCCGACGACTACGCGCAGATGGTGACCTGGTACCTGTTGACCCACCGGCACGAGGCTCGCAAAACCGGAGTCGTAACCGTTCGCAGCGAGTTGTCTCTCCCCGACCGGGTAGGCCCAGGAGGGAGGGTCGACAGCTACCAGCGTCGGATCCTCTTGCCCGCCATCGAGTTCCCGAGCGTGAAGGACTACGCTGTCGAAACCACCGGTGACCACGTCGTTTCCGTCGAAGAGCGGTAGACGGAAAGACCCACCAGACATCAAGGATGACGAGGAGACATGATCACATCCTCGCGCATCACCACTGCCCGGAAGCGACGCGGTCTCACGCTCGCCGAGCTTTCCACGCGCGTCGGGGTGAGCGTCCAGAGCCTTTCGAACTACGAGCGAGGGCGCACCGAGCCCACCCCTGACACCCTCGCCCGGCTCGCTGCCGCCCTGGACTTCCCCGAGTCCTTCTTCTTCCAGCCCGACCTGGAGCCAGTTCCGCTGGAGGCGGTGTCCTTCCGCGCCCGCAGCAAGCTGGCAGCGGGCCCTCGCGACGCCGCTCTCTGGGCCAGCCGCCTCGCGCTGGAACTTCATACCTGGATCGATGACCGCTTCCGTCTGCCCCCCAACGGAATCCCCACCCTGGGTCGGCCGGACCCAGAAACCGCGGCCGAAATGGTCCGCGCCCGCTGGGGCCTGGGCACCGCGCCCATCAGCAACATGGTGCATCTCCTGGAATCTCACGGCGTACGCGTCTTCTCCCTGCCTCCCGAGTACGCGGACGTCGACGCCTTCGCCATGTGGCGCGACGGCACCCCCTTCGTCTTCCTCAACACGCTGAAGACGCCGGAGCGAGGCCGCTTCGATGCCGCCCACGAGCTAGGTCACCTCGTCCTGCACGGGGAAGATCGCTCCCTGGCTGGCCCCCAGGCAGAGCAAGAAGCGAACGCCTTCGCCAGCGCGTTCCTCATGCCGCGAAGCAGCGTCATGGAACACATGCCCAATGCACCTCTGGTCCAGCAGATCCTTCGCGGCAAGAAGATCTGGAAGGTCGCCGCCCTCGCGCTCACCTACCGACTTCACGACCTGGACATGCTGTCGGACTGGCACTACCGCCGCGCCTGCATCGACCTGGGCAAGCTGGGCTATCGCCGATCAGAACCATCCGGCATGCCCAGCCGTGAGAGCTCCCAGTTGCTTGACAAGGTCTTCACTGCAATGAAGGCCAAGGACATCAGGCTCCACGACATCGCCCGCGACCTGCACGTCTCCCCTGAAGAGCTCAGCAGCTGGGTCTTCGGCCTCATCGTCACCGCGCGCACCGGCACCAGCCAAACCAGCGCGGACCCCGCAGACCGCGAACGACCACGTCTCTCGCTCGTTCGGTAGCGCACACCTCGGGTGGCAGGGGGGTGAGCGGTGAGCCGGACCCTGATCAGCAAGACCGGCTTGCAACGCCATCGGCTGGCCGCTCGGCTTCGTCGTAACCGCGGGAACGCCAACCCAAGGCCGTTGAGTCCTACCAGACAGCCGTCGCCTGGCGGCATGGTCCGTCCTCTGCGCTGGCACAGACCGCCACACGGCGGCCGGAACGCAGTGTGGGGCTCGTCTGTCGCGACGAGCCCCACAGGGGTGATCTGCGGGTTCAGACCGCGACAGCAGCTTCCGGCTCATCTGCCGGCTGACCGGCGTTGAGTGCTGCGAGGTACCGCTCGGCGTCAAGCCCTGCCGAGGCGCCGCTGCCAGCGGCCGTGACGGCCTGCCGGTAGATATGGTCGACGACGTCGCCCGCGCCGAAGACGCCGGGGATGTTCGTCCGGGTGGTGGGTGAGGCGACCTTTAGGTACCCGGATTCGTCCAGGTCAAGCTGGCCGCGGAAGAGCTCGGTGCGCGGGTCGTGGCCGATCGCGATGAACAGGCCGGTGGCCGCGAGTTCGTGCGTGGCGCCGGTGAAAACATCCCGCAGTACGACGCCGCTGAGCATGGGACCGTCCTGCTTGAGCCCGGCGACCTCGGTGTCGAATGCGAAGGAGATCTTGTCGTCGGCGAAGGCCCGGTTCTGCATCACCTTGGAGGCACGCAGGGCGGAGCGGCGGTGGACGACGGTCACGGACTTGGCGAAGCGGGTGAGGAAGGTGGCTTCTTCCATTGCGGTGTCGCCGCCACCGACCACGACGATGTCACGGTCACGGAAGAAGAAGCCGTCGCAGGTGGCGCACCAGGACACCCCGCGTCCGGAGAGTTCTTCCTCGCCGGGGATGCCAAGTTTGCGGTAGCCGGAGCCGGTCGCGACGATCACTGTTCTCGCGCGGTGGACGGTGCCGGTCGAATCGGTGAGGAGCTTGACGGGGCCGGTGAGGTCGACGTCTGCGATGTCGTCGTCAATCATCTCGGCACCGAACTTCTCGGCCTGGGCCCGCATCTTGGCCATCAGGTCGGGGCCGTCGACGCCCTCGGGGAAGCCAGGGAAGTTCTCGACCTCGGTGGTGGTGGTCAGGGAGCCGCCGACGAAGATGCTGCTGCCGAACAGCACGGGCTTGAGCTGGGCACGGGCCGTATAAAGGGCAGCGGTGTATCCGGCCGGGCCGGAGCCGATGATGACGACGTCACGTATCTCGCTCACGCCGTGGCCTCCGGGGCGATCTCCTTGATCAGGCCCTCGATGAGGATCTTGATCTCGTCGCGGATCGGGCGGACGGCTTCGACGCCCTGTCCGGCCGGGTCATCGAGGTCCCAGTCCAGGTATCGCTTGCCGGGGAAGACGGGGCAGGTGTCGCCGCAGCCCATCGTGATGCACACGTCAGATTCGCGGACGGCATCGATCGTGAGGATCTTCGGGGTCTCGGCGGAGATGTCGATGCCGACCTCGGCCATGGCCGCCACGGCTGCCGGGTTGACGGCGTCGCCCGGGTTGGAACCTGCGGAGCGGACCTCGACGCGGTCCCCGGCCAGGTGGGTCAGCCAGGCGGCGGCCATCTGCGAGCGGCCGGCATTGTGGACGCAGACGAACAGGACGGAGGGCTTGTCGGACATCGTTGTTCCCTTGGTGAAGTGGATCAGCAGGAGGGGCGGAAAGCCGGAGGGTCAGTCGCCCGGGAGGGCGGCCAGCAGATCGGTGATACGAGCGTCGATGTCGTCGCGGATCGTGCGGACGACGCCGATCGGAGCGCCGTCGGGGTCGGCGACGGACCAGTCCAGGTAGTGCCGGCCCGGGACCACGGGGCAGGCATCGCCGCAGCCCATCGTGATGACGAAGTCGGCGGCCTCGACGACCTCGCTGGTCAGCGGTTTGGGGTAGTGATCCGCGACGGACACGCCCGCTTCCAGAAGGGCCTGCGCGACATGCGGCTCGACTGCCGCGGCCGGGTCGGTCCCGGCGGAGGAGACGATCACGCGCTCGCCCGCCCGGTGGGCCAGGAGGGCTGCGGCCATCTGCGAACGGCCGGCGTTGTGCCCGCACACGAACAGCACCCGCACCCGGCCACCGGGGCCTGGCGTTTGTGTGTGCGCGAGCGCGTCGAGGCGCTCGGCGGTCAGCCGCTCGGCCAGTACCACCAGATGCGTACGCACCCGGGCGTGCTCAGCAAGCAGCCGGTAGGAGTCGGCCAGTAGCTGCTGCACGGTCTCCACGGAGAAGTGGCCCCGGTGGCTGGCGGCGAGGCGCGCGACCCCGGCGCAGAGCCGTTCATCCGGCCAGGCCGGTGGTGGTGAGGCGGACATGGGAACCCCTTCGACGGGCCCAACAGTTCAGCTCGGACTGGTATCAGCACCGAATGATGTGAGAGTATCAGTCCATGATGACGTCAGTCGACACTGATCTGATCCGGGTTCTGGCCGACCCGCTCAGGCTCAAGATCGTGACCCTGCTCGCCCGCGAGACCCTGTGCACCACGCACCTGGTCGAGGAGACCGGCGCCAAGCAGACCAACCTCTCCAACCACATGAAGGTTCTGCGCGAGGCCGGTGTGGTGGACACCGAGCCCTGCGGTCGCTTCACCTACTACAAGCTGCGCCCCGAGGTCCTGGCCGGACTGTCCGAGCAGTTCGCCGCGCTGGCCGAGTCCGCCCGTACCGCTGCCGAGAACAAGAGGGCCTGCCCGTGACCTCCACCGAGCCCACCACCGCCTCCGCTCAAGGCGCCGGCCCGGCCGGGGACGACTCGATCGTCAACAAGCTCTCCACCCTGGACCGCTACCTCGCGGTATGGATCCTGCTCGCCATGGCCGTCGGCCTGGGCCTGGGGCGCCTCATCCCGGGCATGAACGACGCGCTCGCGAAGATCGAGATCGGCGGGATCTCCCTCCCGATCGCGCTCGGCCTGCTGGTGATGATGTACCCGGTCCTCGCTAAGGTCCGTTACGACAAGCTCGACACCGTCACCAGTGACAAAAAGCTGATGGTGTCCTCGCTGGTCATCAACTGGATCGTCGGCCCCGCGGTCATGTTCGCGCTGGCGTGGATCTTCCTTCCGGACCTGCCCGAGTACCGCACCGGCCTGATCATCGTCGGTCTGGCCCGCTGCATCGCCATGGTCATCATCTGGAACGACCTCGCGTGCGGCGACCGCGAGGCCGCGGCCGTCCTGGTCGCGCTCAACTCCGTGTTCCAGGTCATCGCGTTCGGCCTGCTGGGCTGGTTCTACCTCGACCTGCTGCCGCGCTGGATGAACCTCGGCGACGGCCAGGGCCTGGACGTCTCCGTCTGGCACATCGCGCTGAACGTCATCATCTTCCTCGGCATCCCGCTGCTGGCCGGCTTCCTCACCCGCCGCATCGGCGAGCAGAAGATGGGCCGCTCGGACTACGAGAGCAAGTTCCTGCCGAGGATCGGCCCGTGGGCGCTGTATGGGCTGCTGTTCACGATCGTCATCCTCTTCGCGCTGCAGGGGAAGACGATCACGTCGCAGCCGCTGGACGTCGTGCGGATCGCGCTGCCGCTGCTGGTGTACTTCGCGATCATGTTCTTCGGTACGTTCCTGCTCGGCAAGGGCCTGGGTCTCGCCTACGACCGCACCGCGACACTGGCGTTCACCGCAGCGGGCAACAACTTCGAGCTGGCCATCGCGGTCGCCATCGCCACCTTCGGCGTCACCTCCGGCCAGGCACTCTCTGGCGTCGTCGGACCGCTCATCGAGGTGCCCGTCCTGATTGGCCTGGTCTACGTCGCGCTCGCCTGGCGCAAGAGGTTCAGCGTGGGCTCCCTGACGACGGCCCCGTGACGCACACCGTGGACGTGGTGGTGATCGGCGGCGGGCAGTCAGGACTCGCCGCCGGCTACCACCTGCGCCGCAACAAGCTCGACTTCGTCATCCTCGACGCCCAGAGCACGCCCGGCGGGGCCTGGCAGCACACCTGGGACTCCCTGCACCTGTTCTCCCCGGCCGCGTTCTCGTCCCTGCCCGGTCGGCTCATGCCCGCCCAACTGGGCCAGGAGTACCCGGACGCCGCCCACGTGGTGGAGTACCTGGCCGACTACGAGCAACGCTACGACCTGCCCGTACACCGCCCGGTCCGCGTCCAGGCGGTGCGCCGGGACGGCACCCGACTGCGGGTGGAGACGGACACCGGCGACTGGTCGGCACGGGCGGTCGTCTCGGCGACCGGCACCTGGTGGCGCCCCTTCCTGCCCGCCGTACCCGGCCAGGAGGTCTTCACCGGCCGCCAGCTCCACACCACCGGCTACCGCCGTCCGTCCGACTTCACCGGACAGCGAGTGGTCGTGGTCGGTGGCGGGAACTCCGGCGCACAGATCGCCGCCGCCCTCGCCTCCCACGACGCCCTCGACCTGACCTGGGTCACCCAGCACCCACCCCGCTTCCTCGCCGACGACATCGACGGCCGCGCCCTGTTCGACGCGGCCACCGCCCGCCGCCGCGCCCTGGACGAAGGCCGCACGGACACCGGTGGCGTCGCTTCCTTGGGCGACATCGTCGCCGTCCCACCGGTTCGCGCAGCGCGCGACGCCGGACTGCTGAAGGCCCAGCCGATGTTCGAGCGCCTCACTGCGGACGGTGTGCGGTGGAGCGACGGCACGACCGTTCGCGCGGACACGGTGATCTGGTGCACCGGGTTCCGCCCCGCCCTGTCCTACCTCGCCCCTCTGGGCCTGCGCGGCGTACGGGGGCACATTGCCACCCGCGGCACCCAGGCAGCCGACGAACCGCGGCTCCACCTGCTCGGCTACGGGGACTGGACGGGACCTGCCTCCGCCACGCTCATTGGCGTGGGGCGCCCGGCCCGCGAAGCGGCTGCGGCCATCGCCGAGCTGTTGGCCTGACTCCCGTCGCCGGGACGGCCCGTGTTCAGCGAGATGGGCGCCTCAGAGAAATCAGCAGGCCGATGAGGGCAAGCACCATCCAGCCGGTCAGGTAAGCGAAGGCCCAGGTGGGCGACAGTGCGCTCCACAGGAGTCCCGCGACGGCGGAGGCGGCGAGGTTGCCCAGTGACTGCACGGTGGCGAGCATCCCGAACGCCGAGCCGCGCAGACCCTTCGGTGCCAGCGCGACTACCGCGGAGTGCTGGGAGGTCTCGACCGCCCCGATCCCGACCCCGGCCAGCACGAAGGGCACCGCGAGCAGGGCAATTGCCGCACCGGTGGTGGCGAACAGGCCCGTGCCCGCCGAGCCGGTCGGTCAGGCGGCCGGCGGGAACGGAGGCGATCGTGGCGGCGACGTTGTACGCGGTGTAGAGGCCCAGCGCGATCGTGGTCGCGGTCTTCGCGCCGTGATCAGGTGTCAGCAGATCGGTGGCGCGCAGGATAAGCAGGGTGGCGGCGACGTTGCCGACCTCGAACGCCGCCACCGCGCCCATGAGCCGGCCGAGATCCCCCTGGAGGTCGGGCCGAGCCGATGCCCTTCACCCTCGGCGTCAGCCACTGTTCCCTGTTGCCGTTATCCGGACTGTGCGTGCTGTCCGGCTCCGCGATCTCCGTCATGGTGGGCGGTCTGCCGTAGGGCCCGTGCCTGCCGGTACTGGCGGATCTGCCCATCTCACGGCCCGGTGGTCGGTGGAATTCGCATACTCAGGAGCGCAGGTCGAGCATGGCGGACATGGCCGCCACGACAGACGGGGCGACCTGGTAGTAGACCCAAGTCCCGCGCCGCTCGGAGGTCAGGAGCCCGGCCTCGCGCAGCTTCTTCAGGTGGTGGGAGACGGTCGGCTGGGAGACGCCCACGTCGGAGATGTCGCACACGCACGCCTCGCCGCCCGCGTGCGACGCGACCTTGGAGAACAGGCGCAGTCGCACCGGGTCCGACAGCGCCTTGAACATCAGGGCCATCTTCTCCGCGTCGTCCTGCGACAGCTCGCCGGCAGTGATCGGCGGGCAGCACGGCACCACGGCCCCCGTGTCCAGGACCGGCAGTTCCGCAACCTCTGATTTCGACATGTGTCTATGTTGACACTCGTCGATGCTGAGTGGCAAGCTCCAGATATCGACAGCAATCGAAACAGCGGCCGGCTCGGTCGCCTATCTCGGAGGACATCACCGCCATGACCACCACTGCAGACCTGCCGGTTGTCGTCATCGGCGCCGGCCCCGCCGGGCTGGCCGCCGCCGCGCACCTGGTCGGGCACGGCATCGAACCGCTGATCCTGGAAGCAGGACCGGCCGCAGCGTCCGCGGTACGTGACTGGTCACATGTGCGGCTGTTCTCCACCTGGGGCGAGGTCACTGACCCGGCCGCCGAGAAGCTCCTGGCGCCGGCTGGCTGGACCAAGCCCGACGCGGCGACGTATCCGTCCGGCGGGGACTGGGCCGAGCAGTACCTCCAGCCGCTGGCCGATGTCCTGGGTGAGCGCGTCCGTCTGAGTGCCACTGTCACCGGCGTCTCGCGCACCGGCCGCGACCGCATTGTCGACGCCGACCGCGAAACCCAGCCCTTCGTCGTCCACTTCACCACTGCCGACGGCAGTGAGGAGCGTGTCTTCGCCCGCGCGGTCATCGACGCCTCCGGCACTTGGACCACCCCGAGCCCGGCCGGCGCCAGCGGTCTTCCCGCCCTCGGCGAGAAGACGGCGGCCGACCGCATCGCCTACCGCGTCCCGGACTTGAAGGACCCGGCCGTCCGCGCCCGTTACGCCGGCAAGCGGACTGCCGTGATCGGCTCTGGCGCCTCCGCGTTCACCGCCCTGGCCACTCTCGCCGACGTCGCGAAGGACGAGCCCGGCACGCATGCGGTGTGGATCCTGCGCCGCGGCATCAGCGGCTCCACCTTCGGCGGTGGCACCGCCGACCAGCTGCCTGCCCGCGGCGCTCTCGGCCTGGCCGCGAAGGCCGCGGTAGACAACGGACACGCGGACGCGGTCACCGGCTTCCGCACCGAGGCCATCGAGCAGGACGACAACGGCCGCCTGATCCTGGTAGGCGAGGACGGACGGCGGCTGGACCCGGTGGACGAGGTGATCGTGCTGACCGGCTTCCGCCCCGACCTGTCCTTCCTCTCCGAGATCCGCCTCGGCCTCGACGAGCGCCTCCAGGCCCCCACCGAGCTCGCCCCGCTGATCGACCCCAACCAGCACTCCTGCGGCACCGTCTACCCCCACGGCCACCGCGAACTGTCCCACCCCGAACCCGGCATCTACCTGGTCGGCATGAAGTCCTACGGCCGCGCCCCGACCTTCCTCGCCATGACCGGCTACGAGCAGGTCCGCTCCGTCACCGCCGCCATCGCCGGGGACACCGAATCCGCCGACCGCGTCGAACTCACCCTCCCCGAGACCGGAGTCTGCGGCGGCGCCGGACTCTTCGACGACCCGGCAGCCGGCCAGGCCGACGGCACAGGCTGCTGCGCCACACCGGCACCCGCTCTCGTACAGATCGGTACCTCTTTGCCGGTTGCAGCCACCGAGGACACGTCCTCCAGCGGCTGCTGCTCAGCCTGAACCCCGGCGCCCCGGCCAATCGCCGGGGTGCTTCCACCCCGCGTCAGGAGGATCGTCATGTCCCGAGTACAGCTCGCCCTGCGCGTCCCCGACCTTCACGCCTCGATCGCCTTCTACACCAAGCTCTTCGGTACCGAGCCGGCCAAACTGCGCGACGGCTACGCCAACTTCGCCATCACCGAACCCCCGCTCAAACTCGTCCTCATCCAGGGCACGTCGGACGAGGACACGCGCATGGACCACCTCGGTGTCGAGGTCGACACCACCGAAGCCGTCCACGCCGCCACCACCCGCTTCGCGGATCAGGGGCTGGCGACCGACGTCGAGAACGACACCACCTGCTGCTACGCCCTCCAGGACAAGGTCTGGGTCCACGGACCCGGTCAGGAGCCGTGGGAGGTGTATGTCGTCAAGGCCGACGCCGACTCGATGGCCAAACAGAAGGGCAGCGCCTGCTGCGCGGACCCGGCCGTCGCCGAAGCAGGCTCTGGTACGCCGGTCCAGGCCGGTGGCTGCTGCCCGTGACCGAGCTCGACGCCCGCGGGGCCGCGACAGGAGCAGGGGACCGGTCGCGGCCCCGCGCCGTACTCCCAGCCCTGTGCATCACACAGATCACCAGCTGGGGCATCGTCTACTACGCCTTCCCCGTGCTCAACCCAGCCATCACCGCCGACACCGGCTGGCCCACCGGGGCCACAACGGCCGCGTTCTCCGCCGCCCTGCTCATCTCCGCGTTCACCGGGATCCGTGTCGGCCGGATCATCGACCGCCGGGGCCCGCGCACCGTCATGACCACCGGTTCCGTCCTCGGCGTTGCAAGCCTCCTCACCGTCGCCGCCGCCCCCAACCTGCCGGTGTTCATCGCTGGCTGGCTCCTGGCGGGGTTCGCCATGGCGGCCACCTTCTACCAGCCCGCCTTCGTCGCACTGACCCGCTGGTGGGCACCCGACCACGTCCGCGCCCTCACCATCGTCACCCTGGCCGGCGGGCTCGCCTCCACAGTTTTCGCACCGCTGACCGCCGCTCTCGCCGATCGCATGTCGTGGCGCACGACCTACATCGTTCTCGCCCTGGTTCTCGCTGCCGTGACGGTCCCTGCGCATGCCCTGGCGCTCAAAGCTCCATGGCCGAAGGCGCAGTCTGCGCCTGCCCACACCGGCGGCTCCGCTGCCACGATCTCCCGTAGCCGACCGTTCTGGATGCTGGCCACCGCCCTGACTCTCTCGGCTTTCGCCGTCTACGCGGTCGTCGTCGCCCTGGTCCCGCTCATGCTCGAACGCGGCTATTCCACCAGGCAGGCCGCCTGGGCACTCGGTCTGGGCGGCGCGGGACAGACCCTCGGCCGCACCCTCTACTCCACGCTTGCCCGCCGCACCGGAGCGACCGCGCGCACCACCACACTCATCGCCCTCGGAGGCGTCACCACCGCCGCACTCGCACTCGTCGCCGGCCCGTACGCCCTGTTGATCGCACTGTCCGTCGCGGCCGGGACAGTCCGCGGCAACCTCACCCTGTTGCAGGCCACCGCCATCACCGACCGATGGGGCACCAGCCACTACGGCCGCCTGTCCGGACTCCTAGCGGCACCCGCGACCACCGCCTCTGCACTCGCCCCCTTCGCCGGCGCCGCCCTGGCCGCGCCGCTCGGCGGATACCCCCACGTCTTCCTCGCACTCGCGACCGTTTCCGCAGCGGCATCCCTGATCGCACTCCGGACGACGCCCACGAGACAAGCCGCGCCCCCACACTGAAGCCCCTTAGCCGCCCGGGCCGACCTACATACCCTCCGTAAAGGCCCAGCGCGACGTCCAACCTTCAGCAGGCCGCAAGCATGCAACCACGCCGGGCGGGTACCGACGCGACAAAACCAATTCACGTCGGCCGTCGAAGCCGCGGCCGAAAAGCCTGCGAATGTGTCGACTTCGTGTACGACTGGGCAACCACCGACGCAGAAGCCCCGGCGCGGCTGAATCAGGCGTAGCTCCTGGCCAGCCGCCACGTAATGCATCGAAGCAAGGTGCGCACACCTGGACGACGTCAACCAGGTGACCGCCGAGCAGATCCAGCAGGTCGCGCAGGACCTGCAGGGCGGTCTACAACGAATTCCGGGCGAAGCTGGCCTGACGCTCAGCTCGGCTCGGAACTGCCCGGGTCGACGTCGCCGGTCTCGGCCGCCGGTGAGGGCGGGGTCTGGCCGGGGATGAGCGGTACCGGCGGCACGCCCGGGTCGGCCTCCGGCAGCCCCAGGTACTCGCGCACCACCGCGTTGTCGCCGGTGGCGTCGGCGAGACGGGCGGCCTGGTCGAAGGAGCGGCGCTGGATGCGCTCGACCTCCTCCGCGACGTCCTCGACGGGGTATCCGGCCTCCTGCAGCATCCGCACAGCCGTCTCCAGCGAGAACACATTCGCCCCGTAACCGGCCACGACGTCAGCGAGGACGGTGGTGCGGTCGGTAGGGGTGTGCGCACCCCACACCAGGCGTGCAGGTAGCGACTCGCCGGCGGGCCACACCTGCCCGGCCTGGTGCAGACGCTGCACCATGCGCAGCATCAGCACGTACTTGTGGGCGCGGGCCAGACGCATCGCGGCGATGAGGGAGTCCAGCGGTCCCAAGGCCAGCTGCAGCGCATACCCGGAAGGCACCGATGCCGGGTCGAGGCTGCCCAGCCCAGCGGTGGTCAGGCGGGTGTTCGAGGCGAGCCGGGTGAGCATGTGGTCGATGCGCTGCCGCAGTTCGGCAAGCTGCGCCGAGGTGTTCAAGGCGTCCATGCGCCCGGTGTCGGACAGCTGCCACACCGTGCCTGCCTCCACACGCACCGGCAGCGGCTGCCCGGTGGTGCGGTCGATGGGCAGGCGCGCCCCGGACAGGGCAACGATCGGGGTACCGGTCGTCGCCGACGCGGACGCACTGTCGGTGTCGGTGGCGGCCAGCTCGTCCAGCAACTGCAGCACACTGCCCAGCGACGACTTCCCCCAGTGCTCTCCACCGTCGGGGATGGTGTTCGGGACGTGCACGACCGGAATGAAGTCACACATCAGGTCGAGGCGGTCCAACACCTGCCCGTCGGAGCGCACCCGGTAGGCGGCCTTGTCCGGGGGCAGCGAGTACAGGTCGTGGGAGGCGCCGAGGTCTTCCAGCAGCCATTCGGCATCCGTCAGGTAGCACGTGGTGCTCGACGGGCGGCCCGGTGCCCACGGGTAGGTGCGCTGCACTGTGCCGGCCACCGGGTGCAGGGTGTCGCCGACGGTCAGCACGGGGTCTCCGTCGGCGCCCGCTACCTGCTCACGGATAGCGCGTCCGTCCTTGGCGATGCCAGGCTCGGTCGCCGCACCGATCGGCCCCAGCTCGTAAGTGATGCGCCGCACCCGGTCTTTCAGGCCGCGCGCCGGATCGGCGGGCAGCTCCCACGCGAAGTGGATCCGGGAGGGGTACTCGGAGCTGTCCTGCTCACCGTCGTTCCACTCCGGGAAGTAGAACCCGGGGTCGTAGGTGCGCAGCAGCACCCGTTCCTTGGCCGGTTCCCACGCCAGGGTGTACACGGCGTCGCCGCAGCGCACCGCGCACCGTTCGGCCTGCTGGATCCGCAACGGCCACAGTTCCTTCTCCGCCCAGGTGCGTAGCCGCTCCTGCAGGTCGGCTGCCTGAACAGCACCGGGCGGCGGGGCGTCACCCTCGTCACCATCAGTGCCGGCGGGCCCGCGGTGCTCAGCGTGCTCGGCACCGGGCACCACGATGGTCTGCTCCGCGCCCAGCAGGTAGCCCAGCGTCGTGTCGATGAGCTTGGCCGGGTCGCCCAACTCACGGCGCTCCAAGCCGTGGTCGTCACCGGTGACGGCGGCGAGCTGCCCGGCCTGGTTGTTGTCGTACGCCGCCAAGAGCTTGTACACGGCCAAACGGCGCCGGTCCGACTCAGGCACCCACGAGTGGTTGACCTCGGGGAAAGCACGGTGGCCGGGGCGCTGCGGATCGGCCATGGCCGGCTTGTAGTTGATCCACGACCAGGCGTCGATGACCAGTTCGCGCAGCCTCAACGGATGCCTCCAGGCATGCAAGGCCCCACGCCCGCAGCCAGCTTAGAGGCAGCGTGCGATCACGAACCCGAACCGGCGGCCTTGCGCTTGTCGTCCTCGATGTCGAGACGCCGCATGAGGAAGCTGGCGAACACCAACATCTCTTCGGCCTCGTCGCGGTCATCCTTCTCGTCCGGCCCGTGACTGCGAGGGTTACGCAGTGCGCCCATCGCACCCTTGAACAGGAACTGCATGCCGGTCTGCTCGCTCTCCAGGGAGCCGCCCGTGGACCGGGTCACCGTCAGCATCGGGGGGCCTGGCTTGACGTTGAAGGCAACGCCCATGAGCGCGTTACCGACGGCGTTACTGCCGCCGACCAGCGTGTCCACCCGGTGCTCCACCGCCTGGAACGCACTCCTTACCGCGTCGTTGTAGGCGCCGCGGTTGTACCTCTCCTCGGCGACCTCCGCGATCAGCGGATGCAGGTTGCAGGTGACAGATATGGGCTCCGGAGATCCCGCGGCGGGGGCAGGCTCGGCGAACAGCGGTGGCTGCAGCATCACCTCCGGCTCACGCTTGGAGAACAGGCGCAGATCGGCCTCGGTGCGCTCGGCGCCCAGCACATGCGCGCGAATCAGCCAGTACTCCTGCAGGTTCGTAACGGCGGCGAACGGCCGGATGCCGCGGGTGAAGTACAGGCGCCACTCCAGCTCGTCTGGGCTGCTGCCGCCTCCCTGGAAGCACGGCTCTTGAATGCCGAGCTGCATGGCCGCGACGAAAGTGCGCACCGTGTTTGTGAGACTGTCGCCGTGCGCCGCCGCCAGGTCTTCGTTCGTGAGCTGCGGCATCTCTCCAGGGTTCGGAGGGCGCCAGTTCCTCTCGATCGTCGCCGCTTGGCGCACCATGTATAGATACGCCGTGAGGACTCGGAATGCCCCGGTGCAGTTCGCCGCGCCCGCGACGGTGAGCGAGAGCTGCTGGTCGGGCTGCGGGGTGTGCAGCACATTCGGGTCCAAGCCACGCAGAAGCGCAGGACACAGCTGCTGCACCGCGCTCTCCCACTCCAACCCCTGCCCGTACAGTGCGCGGTCGATGTCGTCGAAGACGGGCCACATCAAACGCTCAGTGAACAGTGACCAGATGGCGTCGAGGAGAACGTGGCCCTCTTCCCCCGTGGGGCGCGGCATTCCCTCTGGCGCGATGGTCCGTTCAATCACGTGCTGCCCCCCGGCGTCTGACCCTGAACGATGCCCGCAGGCTACTACTGGGCAGGGCTACGGGGTGGCGGGGTCGGTGCAGGCGTGCATCCACGTCCCGTGCAGCAGGCCCTTCTGCTCCGAGTCGAGCAGGTTGTCCCACGCGGACTGGCACGACTCGTCGTTGGGCGTCTTGGCGGTGGCCCGCAGGTTCGCCCGGGCGTAGCGCCCAGCCTCCACTGAGGCGTCCTCATGGGCCTGCGCGGAGGCTTTGATCTGCTCCGAGATCTGCTCATGCGTCGGTGCTGCGGGCGTGGGCCACAGCACGACGGCGGCGGCAACAGCGCCCGCCAACACCACGGTTGCGGCGCCGATTCGGACGTCGGATCTCCCCCAGATTGTCATGGCCGGGAGGCTAGCAGCCCGATATGGCCAGGGGCGTTTCCCTTTATGGGGCCGTTTCCGGGGGTCTAACGGCGTCCGCCGAGGCGGTCGTCGTGGATGTGTCCGGCCACTGCGGCGAGCTGGTCGGGGTCGGCGAGTTCGGTCAGTCCGTGGACGGCGGCGTCCATGCGGTCGGGGGAGTCCATGCCGACGACCCAGGTGGCCATCTGCTCTTCGAGGCGGACGTGGGCGCCGACGTGGTGGATGAGGCCCTGCTCGTACAGCTGGGCGATGGGTTCGGCCCGCAGGCGTTTGCCGACCTTCGCGGTGACTTCGAGGACCCTGGGCATGAGCTGCCCGGCGGTCGTGCCGTCGCGGCGCAGCTGCTCCCATGCCTGGGAGAGGACTTGGCGGGCCATGTCGCCGCCGTAGTTGGACTCCACGACGATCGCATCGGCTTTGAGGGCGAGGGCGAGGCGGCACGCGCTGAGGCCCCAGTCGTTGGCGCCCATGGACGCGGAGCGGTCCTCGAGGACGTACAGGTGACCGTCGAAGCCACGGGCTGCGCCGATGATGCCGGTCTCGTCGCCCACTGAGGACTCTCCGCCGGCGGGGTCGACGGCGACGATGACGCGGGCCATGTCGAGGCCGCCGAACTCGACGGTGGTGATGCGGTGGTCCGTGATCCAGGCGCGCTGCCACACACCGCCCTCGGGGGGACGCGGCTTTTGCTGGTAGAGGGCGGCCCATACGCGTTCGCCGACTCGGCGGCGGGTCGTGGCGTGGTGGTCGGCGTCGAAGCGTTCGGGCCATAGGGGTTCACCGGCTGTGCGGCCCAGGGGGTCGTCGGGGGAGTCGGCGAGGGCGGGCAGGTCGATGACGTGCCACTCGTTGGCCTGTGCGTCGGCGAGGATGCGGCCGGCGAGGTCGTCTTCGTTCCAGCGGGTCTGGATGACGCAGATCGCCCCGTCGGGCTCCAGGCGGGTCTGCAGGACGGACTGCCACCACTCCCACGTCTTGCGGCGCATGCTCGGGGAGTCGGCGGAGGCCATGTCCTGCACGGGGTCGTCGACGAGGGCGATGGTGGCGCCCTTGCCGGTGAGGCTGCCGCCGATGCCCGCGGCGACGAGGCCGCCTTGGTGGCCTGCGATGTCGAACCGCATGGCGGCCCGGCTGGAGGGGTTGAGGTGGATGCCGAGCTCGTCGCCCCAGGTTTCGATGGCGTCGCGGATCCAGCGGGAGTGTTCCTCGGCGAGGTCACCGGAGTAGGAGGCGATCATGATGCGGCGGTCGGGGTGCTGGCGCAGGTACCACAGGGGTGCCCAGCGTGAGGCCCGGCGGCTCTTGCCGTGACGCGGCGGCATGGTGATCATGACGCGGTCGGCGCGGCCCTCGGCCATGTCGATCCACGCCTGGTCGATGAGGTGGAGGTGGCGGGCCTGCATCTCGCGGCGTTCGGTCAGGACGGCGGCCATCGCTCCCGGGGAGGCGGCCATGGCGATGTGGCGCTCGATGCGGGCGAGCTGGACGCGCAGCTGTGGGGAGGCCTTCGCGGCCATGGCGCGGCGCTGTGCGGGCAGCCTGGTGCGGTAGGCGTTCAGCAGCTTGGTTTCGCGGTCGCTGCTAGTCATCGGAGCCATGTGCGGCCTCCTCGGATATGCCGATCAGGGCTTCGAGTTCGTCGAGAGCGATGGCGGTCAGTTCGCTGCCCGAAGCGGCCGGGGCGACGATCTCGGTCTTGGCGGGCTTGTCGAGGCCGTTCATGCGGGCGCGGCGCTCCATGATGCGCAGCGCCCGGTCGATGGCGGGCAGGTCGCCGTCCTTGACGGCTTGGCGGTAGGCGACGAAGAACAGCCGGTCCAGGCGCAGGTTCTCCACGGCGCGCAGCTCGTCGGCCTTCTCGTCCTGCTCGGTGGTGCGCTCCTTGAGTGCCTGGCGCACGTCCTTGCAGGCGGCGTTGATGAGCTGGTCGTCGGCCGGCGGCTCCAGGCCCTTTTTGTACCGGTCGACGCCGTAGCCCTGCGGGTAGGCGATGCGGTCGGAGTTGATGGCCGGGTCGGCGGCGAGTTTCCGGCCGACGGTGAGCCAGTCGACACCGGCGAGGCGTAGGTCGATGGCGTCCGCTCGCCGCTGCGCGATGGCGGCGCGCGCGGCCTTGTCGGGGCGTCCCACCAGCCGTGGTCCTCTCGCTGCTGCGCGCCCCCGCGCCAGGAAACATGATGGCATTACGGCCCGGCGACCTGGTGTGGCCGCCGGGCCGTAGTGCAGGTGGTGCTACAGGAAGGTCAGCTGCTGGGGTGCGTCAGGGTCGGGCGGCAGCTGGCCGGGTGGCGGTGCGTCGGGTGCCTTGTGGTTGGTGCGCAGCCACCACGCGAACTGCCAGTTGCGGCAGGTGCGGTACAGGTACTGGTGGCGGCGCGGTGCGTTGGCGGGGATGGAGTGCTCGCCCCATCCGGTGATGGGGCGGGCGTTGTCGAGCGTCACGCGCAGGCCCGGCACCAGGGCCGGGCCTTCCCACTGGTGGCCTTCGGCGTAGTCGAAGGCCAGGTGCGCGTTGGAGGCCCAGTCCCACGGGTGGGGCAGGGCGCACAGGTACCAGGCCAGCGGCCGGTTGTCGGCCGGCAGCGTGACTTTTTGTTGAGGTGCCCGCGGGTTGAGCGGGGCCCGGTCGGCCTCGCCGAAGGTTTCCAGGCAGTGCTTGTCCAGGTTGACGTGACGAACCCCTGCCAGCCACATGATCAGGTACGGTGCGGCGGCGGTGATCCCAACCCGGATGGGCGGTTGCGGCATTACGGTATTTCCCCCCTCTGAATAGGGCCGTGAATTACTCGGCCCGGTTATTCCTTTCTTTAACCAATTTTACCAAAATTTCCACAAGTCGCTTATGGCGCCCGTGTCTGAAATCGTTCGGATAGGGCATGTTGAATTCCTCGCCGAGAGCTCTCTCGTAATCGAGGTCGGAGAGCGGCAGAGGGTCCTTGCATATGGCCCGCAGCGTCGCGTTCGAGCGACCGGCGACCGTCACATCACCGAAATACGCACCGAGCAGCTCGGCCAGCGACTCGGGGGTGTGGTACCGGATCCGCATCCACTTGCCCTGCATAAACCGCATGTCGACGTTCTCGCTGTCGAGGAACGACAGCCGGGTGGCGTCGTTGGCGCTGGTGGCATGCTGCTTGTTCTCAAACGCCTGCTCGGCCAGCAGGTTGCGGGTGCCGATGCACACCGTGCCGTCGCCGGCGCACAACGCGTTGACGGTGGTCAGTACCCAGTGCTGGTAATCCAGCGACGTCGTCGCGTTGATGACGGAGTCGAGGACGACCATCTCGTACAGGCCGTGCTGGGCCAGCCGCTTCTCGACGGTGCGGATCATGGATACGACGCCCCTGATATCCACCGCGTATTTGCCGGGGGTGGTGCGGAAGGGCTCGTAGTCGTCGATCTGGTAGCCCTCGGGGCGCAGCTTCTTCGCGTAGTCGCCGTGTCCCGCACCGAAGTCCACCACCCGCGTCTCGGGGCGCTTGCGCAGCCGGGGCAGCGCAAGCTTCTCCCACACCTCCGACTTGTAGGCGAGCTTTCCGGCCTTGCGCAGCGAGGTGTACTGGCGCAGCCGCTTGGGCTGGATGATGTGCTGGTTGTAGACCGGCGCCTGGTCCTCCAGGCCGGTCCAGTCGTACACGCCGTACTCGCCGGTGAGGTCGGCGACCAGCACCGCGGCGTCCGAGGATGCGCAGGTCCATGCGAGGACGTCGAAGTGGTTGGCGGCCGCGACCACCGCGTACTCGGCGTTGAGCGCGATCTGCCCCTGGTCGTCGATGACGACGGAGCCCCACGGGCCGTGGCCGCCGGTCATGTAGTTGATGGCCTGCTGGAACGGCTTGTTGCGGGAGACAGCCACTTCGATGGTCTGCCACGGGATATAGGACCAGACACCGATGGGGCCGGGCTGCGCGTACACCACCGACGCCTCGGTCTCGACGCGGTTGTGCAGAAGGTTGAACTGGATTTCGTCGGTGAGGCGGACCTTCGTGCCGAGCATGACCGCCGGGGTGTGTGTCATCCCCAGCGCGGTCATGGCTTTGGTTCTCTGGTGGCCTGCGACCAACGTGCCGTCGGCGTTGAGGATGACCGGCTTGACGACGCCGTGGCGGCCGATGGACTCCTGGAGCCGGGCGAAGGCCTCATCGGAGAGGTGCCGCGGGTTGTAGTCGGCCGGGCGCAAGTCCTTGAGCGGGTACGCCTCGTGGAACGTCGTGGTGGGGGCGCTGCTCATGCGTCGTCCCCGTCCTCGTCCTCGGCGTCGCCGGCGTCGGGGGCGCTGGTCTGGTCGTCGTCATCGGCGCCGGGCGCTTCGGCGGTGTCGGAGTGGGCCTCCTGCAGCAGGTGCCAGCCGAAACCGAGATCGGAGCGGGCCTGGGTGAGGAACCGCTCGTAGATGCGGTTCAGGGTCTCCACCTCGGCGGCCGTGATCTGCACGCGGGTGGTGGACCACTGCAGGTAACCCCATTGCAGGTACTCCAGCTTGGCCATCGCCCCGGTGCCCGCACCGTCGGAAGGCAGGTCGATCGTGGCGGGCAGGGACCGGTGGTCCAGCAGCTTGTCCAGGGCGCCCTGGTCGTAGCCGGTGCCGTCCAGGTCGGGCAGCTCTTCGAGGATGTCGGCCAGCAGCTCGCTGTCGTAACCGGCCAGGTCCGAGGTGCGGTTGTCGACGACGACGATGCGGGCCGCGTCCTCGTCGTGGACGTCGACGAACGTGGCCGCAATCTGGTCCCAGCCGAGCTGCTGCGCGGCGGCCCAGGTGTGGTTGCCCGCCAGGATCTCGTTGGGGCGGCCGGTGTGGGTGCCGCGGTTGACGACGATGGCCTTGTACTGGCCGTTGACGCGCAGCGACTCGGCGATGGCGTCGACGTCGCCGGTGCGCGGGTTGCGGTAGTACGCCACCAGGTCGTCGACCGGTACCGCCAGCGACAGCAGCGACTCGGGAATGCGGGTGGGCGCAGCACTCACAGGATGAGTCCTTCGTGTAGGAGCGTGCCCCCGCGCCCTACGCCCGCCCACGATAGAGGATCACGCCCGCGCAAGCTCCAGCTGCGCCTCGGCGGCGGCCGGCTTGCGGGCCGCGCGCAGCAGAACCCGCGCCGCTCGACCTGCGCCGGGTTGTGCGCGGGGAGGAGAGCGGCACGCACGTGGTGAGATCGACAACGCCGAGTATCAGCGCCGCGTGGCCACCCTCCGCGGCTTCCCACCCGACTCGGCTGACCACACTCCGCACCCCAAGCTGGCGCAGGTGCTTCTGGCTTACGATCGCCTGTTGTGTCCCGGCGCTGCTGATTGCCATCGTGCTGGTCAACGTCGGCCTCCTCAGCCAGGACCCTCTCTCATCGGCGTGCTCGCCTGCGCTGCGATGATGGCCGTGATGATGCGCGGTATGGGCGGCGGCAGCCGGTCCTGACAGAGGGAAGCTGCCTGGTGACGGCAATGGCAACGACGTTGCCGCCGAGGGGCCAGGTGGGGTTCAGCAACGCTAGATCTTTTGACAGCAGTCGGTCATCGTGGCGTTTGTCGCCATGGTCTCGCAATCAGCGCAACATGCCTTGTCACAGCACTTTTGACAGCAGTCTGCGCCCGCGTTACCACAACAGGTGCAGTCATGTGTCTGGGCCAAGGCTGTGGCCACAGGCGTTGCGGGCGGCGGTGTGGCCTGGGCCTGGGCGAGGCCGAAGGTCCCGATGGTGGCCGCGAGGGCTGTCCCCGCGAGGACGCCGGCGCGGACGAGAATTCGGTGAAGCATCGCGGCACCTTCCTCCGTAGGATCCGGTCGGCTCCGCGGAGGGCCCGCAGAACCGTATATCTTCCACGCTACTCAGCACTCGCCTGGGCAGCGCGTCATCGCCTGAGCCACTGCGAAGGCGGGCAGGTCAGCGCAGCGGCTCGAAGCGGCGGAGCCGCAGGCTGTTGGAGACAACGAAGACGGACGAGAACGACATCGCGCCACCGGCGATCATCGGGTTGAGCAGGCCGAGGGCGGCGAGAGGCAGGGCGGCGACGTTGTAGGCGATGGCCAAGAAGAGATTGGCCTTGATCGTTCGCAGCGTGCGGCGGGGCAGCCGGATCGCGTCCGAGCCTCGCACCAACGTGAGGTCAGAGGCCGCCGGAGGACACCGCTACGTAGAGCGAGGACGAGATCAGCACTACTTCAGCACCAACAGCCAGAAGACGAAGGTACCGCCGGGCCGTAGGGCGCGGCGGCCCTCGGCGACGAGCTGCTCGATCGCCTTGGTGGACAGCGCCATGCACCGCAGCATGTGCGCGAAGACCGCGTCCACCGAGGCGTCCGGCAGCGGCAGTGGCTCGCGTACGTCGTGGACCGTGGTGCTCACAGATGCGCCGAGCCCAAGTCGTCCGGCGGCGGACCTAAGCTGTTCCAGGCCGGTGGGACTGAAGTCCGTGGCCTGGACGGTGAAGCCGCAGCGCGCGAATTACAGGGCGTCGCGGCCGTGTCCGGCGGCCAGTTCCAGAACGTCCTGCGCGCCGGACGCGCGGAACACCTCGGAGGCATGGACTACGGGGGCGGAGGATTCGTCGCCGTACATGCCCGGATGGGCGGCGTAGGTCTGCTGCCAGTGCGCTCGTTGCGCCTCGACCAGCTCCCCTTCCTGGTCTGGCATCGGTGCTCCTGTGCTCTGCAATAGCCCCACGCGGGATCGAGTCTCAGGGTAGAAACCGGCGCCGCCCCGACGTCAGCAGCAGTCACAGCCTCCGCGGCAGCCGCCCTCCTGAGGAGCGCCCATTGCCGCCGGTGGAGCGGCGCAGCAGCTCTCGCCCCGCCAGGCATCGCGGCCTTCCTTGACCGCGATCGCGGCGATGACCAGGGCAGCAGCCGGGTCGGCCCACGTCCAGCCGAACGCCGCGTTGGCGATGAGGCCGACGAGCAGTACGGCCGACAGATAGGTGCACAGCAGGGTCTGCTTCGAGTCCGCGACCGCAGATGCAGAGCCCAGCTCTCGCCCGGCTTTGCGCTGGGCGGCGGACAGGAACGGCATCACCGCGAGGGAGACGGCGGCCAGGCCGATGCCGACGAGGGAGTGGTCTGCCTTCCCGCTGCCGGTGAGTGCTCGTATCGAGTCGACACCGATGTACGCCGCCAGCGCGAAGAAGGACATCGCGATGATCCGGAGTGCGGTGCGCTCCCGCGTTTCCCGTACGGCGTGGTCGGTGGCGGAGAACTGCCAGGCGACGGCGGCCGCGGAGGAGACCTCGATGACGGAGTCCAGGCCGAAGCCGATGAGCGCAGTAGAGGAGGCCGTAGCTCCGGCCGCGAGCGCAATCATCCCTTCGACGAGGTTGTATGTGATGGTGGTGGCAACCAGGAACCGTATCCGGCGGGTGAGTGCGGCCCGCCGATCCGGCGCCAGGGAGTTCGGTGCGGCGGTCATCAGCAGCAATCCTTGTCGGCCGCGTCCGGGCAGCTGCGGTCGGCTTCCACGGCGACGACCGCGGACCGCAGATCGTCGAGTGCGTGTCCGAGCCGCGCGTCGGACAGCTCGTAACGCGTACGCCGCCCCACCGGGACGGCAACGACCAGACCGCAGTCGCGCAGGCAGGCCAGGTGGTTCGACAGTCTGGTGCGGGAGATGCCCATCCGGTCGGCCAAGTCGGCGGGGTGTGCCGGAGCCTCGTGCAGGGCGAGCAGCAGTTGGCAGCGGATCGGATCGGCGAGCGCACGGCCGAAACGGGCCAGCACCTCGACCTCTGTCGCAAGGTTCAGCATGCCACGAGAATACAAGAAATCCTGAATTCAGGAAGCTATGTACTCATAGGCTGGGGGCATTCTCGATGATGCGGCAGACCACGGCGTCCTCCCCCCGGCCGACCGCCTGGTCGGCCTGAGCGCGGGCGTACTGGAGGGTTGTTCGGAGGGCTTCGAGGTCGGCGATGCGGCGGTCTATATCGGCGAGATGCTGGTCGAGGAGATCGGTGACGAGGCCGCAGGGCTGCTCGCCGCGGCGCTGGAGGTCGAGGATGTCCTTGATCTCCTTGAGACTGAGGCCGAGGGCCTGGGCCTGGCGGATGAAGCCGAGGACGGGGACGGCGTCGTTGGTGTAGGTGCGGTAGCCAGCGGCTGTGCGCTCGGGCGGGTCGATGAGGCCGTTGGCCTCGTAGAGGCGGACGGCCTTGGGGCTCAGCCCGGCCTGGGCGGCGACGCGGCCGACGGTGAGCATGATGGGGGCTCCGTTCGTGGGAAGGGTTCCAGTCTGCGCTTGACCTTGCCCTATGGGCAAGGTTCTAGCGTCCGGTCATGAGCACAGTTCAAGGCGATGGCGGTACGGCGGCGATGGCGGTGACTCCGTTGAGCGGCCGGTGCGCCGAAGCGGTCGAGCGGGCCGAGCACGCGTGCTTCGGGATCAGCCCGTTCAACAGCTACTTCTCCACGGCCCGGATTCGCGAGCTGGCGGCGTGGGGGCTCGATCGGTTCGAGCGGGTGGACTTCTTCGTGCCGGACGCGCAGAGTGCGTTCACCTTCGAGGCGCTGGGGTACGCCCCGGAGAAGGCCGCGTGGAAGGCGCGCAGGCAGGGTCAGTACACCCGCAACAAGATCGTCACCGCGCTGGGATCCCTCGGGGTGGCCGACGCGGACCGGCGGGTGCTGGGCTGGGCCGAGCTGGAGAACAATGCGGCGTTCGGCCGCCTCCATGAGAGCGGGCTGCGCCGGTACAGCGAGGACGCCGACTTCCGGGGCGCCTGCCGTGAGGCCACCGGCTGGGTGCTGTCAGGGAAACTGCCCGCCGGTCAAGCGCCGGACGAGGGGCAGGTCGAGCAGGCGGTGCGGTACTTCCTGGCCGAGCTGCCGCTGTTCATCGACACCCCGGCAATTGTCGGCACCGGAACCTCGGTCTTCTGCTACCACGAGCCACCTGCCGTCCTGCGCCGCCTGTACGGGGGCGAGTTGAGCTGGCGTCCCACCGCCGGGCAGGGCTTCGCCGTCGTGGTACCAGCCGTACAAGACTGAGAGAAAGGAGAGCTGCTATGGCTATCACTACTCGGGTCGATTCCGAGCAGTCCATAGAACTGGTCATCACCGGGATGACCTGCGCTTCGTGTGTGGCGCGGGTTGAGCGGAAGCTGGGCAAGCTGCCCGGAGTGACCGCGACGGTGAACCTCGCGACCGCGACCGCGCACGTCACGCGGGAGGACTCGGCGGTCGAGGTGGCGGATCTGATAGCAGCCGTCGACGCCATCGGTTACGGCGCCGAGCTGCCTCGGACCGAAGCCCCGGCCGCAGAGGAGGAGGCCGTCGACGCCGAGGGCGCGCACATCGCCGGACTGCGCCGCCGCCTGATCCTCTCGGCGCTGCTCGGGCTTCCGGTGGTCCTCGTGTCGATGATCTCCGCTCTGCACTTCGCGGGCTGGGAGTGGGGCGCACTGATCCTGGCGACCCCCGTCGTGGCGTGGGGCGCGTGGCCGTTCCACCGGGCGGCGGCGCTCAATCTGCGGCACGGTGCCGCGACGATGGACACCCTCGTCTCGCTGGGGGTGCTCGCTGCCTATCTGTGGAGCGCGGGCACCCTGATTGCGGGTGGCGAGCATCTATATCTGGAGGTCGCCGTCGTCCTGACGGCCTTCCTGCTGGCCGGCAGGTTCTTCGAGGCACGCGCCAAGCGGCGGGCGGGCCAAGCGATCCGGGCGCTGATGGACCTGGGCGCCAAGGATGTCGCGGTGCTGCGGGACGGGCATGAAGTCCGTATCCCGGTAGAGGAGTTGGCGGTCGGGGATCTGTTCGTCGTACGGCCCGGGGAGAAGCTCGCCACGGACGGGGAGGTCGTCGAGGGTGCTTCGGCGATCGACGAGTCGCTGCTGACCGGGGAGAGCGTGCCGGTGGAGGTGGAGGCGGGCTCGCAGATCACCGGTGCCACGATCAACAGCCATGGCCGACTCGTCGTACGGGCCACGCGGGTCGGGGCAGATACGAAGCTGGCGCAGATCGCCGCCCTCGTGGAGCGGGCCCAGACCGGCAAGGCCGAAGTGCAGCGCCTGGCGGACCGGATCTCGGCGGTCTTCGTGCCCGTCGTCATCGCGCTCGCCCTGGTCACCTTCGGTGTCTGGCTGCTGACCGGGGCCTCGGCCGCCACCGCTCTGACGGCCGCCATCGCCGTGGTGATCATCGCCTGCCCGTGCGCACTCGGGCTGGCGACTCCGACCGCGCTGATGGTCGGCACGGGGCGCGGTGCGCAGCTCGGGCTACTGATCCGGGGCCCTGAGGTACTGGAATCGACTCGTCGGATCGACACCGTCGTTCTGGACAAGACCGGCACCGTCACCGAGGGGAAGATGCGGCTCGTCGGCGTCGTACCCGCCGACGGCGAGGACGCCGACGAGGTTCTGCGACTGACGGGTGCGCTGGAGGACGCCAGCGAGCACCCCATCGCCGCCGCGATCGCCACCGCCGCAGGGGAAGCGTCCCAGGACCTGCCTGTGGTGACCGGCTTCGCCAACGCCCAGGGACGTGGCGTGACCGGCCAGGTCGAGGGGCGTGGCGTGCTGGCGGGCCGTGTCTCCTGGCTGGAGGGGCAAGGGCTTGTTCTGTCCAGCGAGTTGGCCCGTGCACGGGATGCAGCCGAGGCCGTGGGTCGTACCGTCGTCTTCGTTGCCTGGGATGGGCAGGTGCGCGGTGCGCTGGTGGTCGCCGACACCGTCAGGGCGACCAGCGCGGAGGCGGTGGCCGACCTCAAGCGGCTCGGGCTCACGCCCGTGCTGCTGACCGGCGACAACGCCGCCGCTGCCCGTGCGGTCGCCGCCGAGGTCGGTATCGACCAGGTCATCGCCGAGGTCCACCCCGAGGACAAGGTCGCCGAGGTCGAGCGGCTGCAGGGCGAGGGCCGAGTGGTGGCGATGGTCGGCGACGGTGTTAACGACGCGGCGGCTTTGGCCCAGGCGGACCTGGGACTGGCGATGGGCACCGGCACCGACGCGGCGATCGCCGCCTCCGATCTCACCCTGGTGCGGGGCGATTTGCGGGCGGCGGCGGATGCGATCCGGCTGGCCCGCCGCACTCTCCGTACGATCAAGGCCAATCTGTTCTGGGCGTTTGCCTACAACGTGGCCGCGCTGCCGCTCGCCGCGCTCGGCCTGCTCAACCCGATGATCGCGGGAGGGGCGATGGCGTTCTCGTCGGTCTTCGTCGTCTCCAACAGCCTGCGGCTCCGCCGGTTCCAGCCCCTGCGCTGAGCGCACAGTCGACGGGGTGGCCGGAACAGGAGTCCCGGCCGCCCCGTCGTCCTTCTCACTTGATGACGGTGGCCTTGTAGTCGCCGGCCCGCTCGACCGCGCCGATCAGCGTGGCGTGATCCGCAGACCCCTCGCCAGTCAAGTGGATGATGGAGCGACTCTTGCGTACGTCCGTACGGGACGAACGCACCCCGGGGACTTCTTCGAGTTCGTCGTCGATGAGCAGGCCGCAGCTGGAACAGTGCATGCCTTCGATCTTGAGGACGACCTGGGGACCGCTGGCTTCCGTACGGTCCTTGCCGCGCAGCCACTTCATGCCGTACCTGCCTTGAAGTTGATGGCGCCGCCCTGCATGCCCATGGCGCAGGAGAAGAGGAGCTTTCCGGGCTTGCGGGTGCCCAGGTCGATATTGGTGTCGCCGTCGCGCTTGGCGATCTCCTGGACACCGAGTTCGGGGATGGTGAAGGCGCGGGCGCAGCCGCCGGAGTCCTTGCCGCGCAGGATCAGGGTGGTGGGCACTCCGGCTTTGGCGGTGAAGGCGGTGGGCTTGTAGAAGTCCGTGACGGTCAGGACGATGGTTTGCTTCCCGGAGGCGTCGATGGTCACCGGGCCTTTCTGCGCGGGCGCGCTGGGCTGTGCGGGGTCGGGTTCCGCGACTGCGGCGGGGGTGGTGGTGTCGACCGTGGAGTACCAGCCGCCGGCCTGGATTCCGGAGACGACGGTCCAGGCCGCGACCCCGAGGACGACTACGCCCGTGACGATGCCGAGCCGCCCGGAGAAGGCCCGGCTGCTGCGGCGGAAGAGATAGCCGAGCACGGCGAACAGCGGGGCGGTGCCGAGCACGAAGCCGGCCAGCACGGCCGCACCCGCCACGGCCGACCCCGAGGTGATGGCGACGAGTTCGACCGACAGCGTCACCCCGCATGGGATGAGCACGGTTGCCAACCCGAGTAGCGCGGGCGCGAGTTTGGAGTCGGACTTGGAGCGGCGGCGCGCCAGACGTCCGAAGGACTCCGGAGGACGGGGCACCAGCCGGGCCACGGCCTTCACCCCGAGCAGGTCCAGGGCGAACAGCACCATCAGGACGCCGGCGGCGATCAGCAGGACCGCCCGGGTGCGGGGGCTGGGCTGCAAGGCGGCGCCGAAGACGCCCAGCAGCGCGCCGAGGAGGGTATGGGAGAGCAGCTTTCCGGTGAGGAACGCGCCGACCGGGGCCAGCGGCTCAGCAAGTCCCGAGCCGGGCTTCCCGGTGTCCGGGCTACGGCGGCTGACGGCGCCGACCAGCAGGCCGCCCTGGACGGCGGCACACGAGGCGCCACCCGCGAGCAGGCCGGTACCGACGCTCGTGGCGAAAAGGGCAAGGGTTGAGGGCATGCGTGTGGGTCTCCGCTACGACAGGAGGGGCACGCGCGCATGACGGCGTGCCGAATCGGATCGGGCCTCGGACACGAGGCGCGATCAGGTCCGGCTCACACACAGCCTGTCGAGGTCAGGTCCCCCACGGGAGGCGGGTGAGGGAGGCGCCCGCTCGACGTCCACCGACATCACGGCACGGTCCACAGCCCGGGCGAGGATGCCGTCGGCGGGCGGAAACGGGACGGACAGTGGTCGGTGCTGGGCCTGGGGTGCGCACTCCATGTCACCCATGGAGCACACCGGCCCGACGGATTCCCCGGCGTACGGCCCGTCGGAACCCATGGCGGACCGCGCCATCGCAACCGCGCCTGTCGGCGCCGTGTCCGTCGCCATCATGTCCATCGGCGCCGCCATGGCGGGCTGAGCGATCCCCGTCGTGCAGATGGCCAGGGCGAGCACGACAAGCAGCCCGGCCCACAGCCGGGCCGAGGTAAGTCGCACGAACGGGGCCATGGAACGGGATGCTAACCCGCTCCCGCACCGCCCCCTCACAACGACAGCTGGTAGTCGGCCACCCAGTAGCGCAGCTCCCCGGTAAAGTACGCCCACAGCCCTGTGACCTGCAGGATGCCGACAATCACGAGCATCGCGCCGCCGAACCTCATGACGGTCCTGGCGTGGCGTCGCGCGAAGCCGAACGCCCGCATCGCCCGGCGGAAGCCGAGGGCGGCCGCGAGAAACGGCAGGCCCAGGCCGACGCTGTAGACGAACGCGAGCAGCGCACCGCGTCCGGCCGTACCGGTGGTGGCAGACAGACTGAGCACCGCGGCCAGGGTGGGCCCGATGCACGGCGTCCAGCCCAACCCGAACATCACACCCAGCAGCGGTGCACCGGCCAGGCCCGCACTCGGGCGGTAGGCGATGCGCAAGGTGCGTCCAGCGATCGGGATGCGCTCGAAGGCACCTAGGAACAGCAGCCCCAGCAGGATGGTCAGCGACCCCAGGATCCGGCTGAGCAGCTCCTGGTGGGCGAGCAGGATATTACCTACATAGCCGAAGGCCGCGCCGTAGCTGGCGAAGAGCGCGGCAAAACCGAGGACGAACAGTGCAGTTCCGGCCACCATGCGGCCCCGGGCCTGCCGGCCCGCCTGGACGTCGGCAGCGGACATGCCGGTGGCGTACGAGAGATAGCCGGGCACCAGCGGCAGACAGCAGGGCGAGAAGAATGACACTCCACCGGCGAGCAGCGCCAGTGGCGCCGCCAGCAACAGGGGCCCGCTGGAGACGAGTTCGGACAGAGCAACACTCACGGACGGACCTCCGGGCATCAAGGGGCGCGCGTCGCGCTGGACGCCCCGCGAGATTACTCCTAACTTGGTTAGGTGATGCGGGAGGGGTTCCCTTCCGCCGTACCGGAGGAGCTCGGCATGGCCAAGACGGTCTCGCATCCGCTGTTCGCCCGGCTCTATCCGCGCATCAACGCCTTCGCCGAGGCGCACGGCTCGGTCGAGCACCGTCAGGAACTCCTCGCAGGGGTGCGTGGCCGGGTGATCGAGATCGGGGCGGGCACGGGGGCGAATTTCCGGCACTATCCGCCTGAGGTGGAGCAGGTCGTCGCGGTGGAGCCCGAGCCCCGGCTGCGCGCCCTGGCCGAGCAGGCTGCCACCGACGCCGCCGTGTCGGTTCAGGTTCTGCCTGGTCGGGCCGAGGAGCTTCCCGTGCCGGACGGCTGCTTCGATGTGGCCGTCTTCTCACTCGTGCTGTGCACGATCGCCGACGCGTCGGCTGCGCTCGCCGAGGCCGCGCGCGTCCTCAAGCCGAACGGGGCGCTGCGCTTTTACGAACACGTTCGGTCGCAGAAGCCCCGCGATTTCCGGCTACAGCGGGTCCTGAATCCGCCGTGGCGGCTGGTCGGCGGAGGCTGCAACCTCACCCGCGACACGGAGCGCGCGATCACTGCCGCGGGGTTCACCGTCGAGGAGATCCACCGCTTCGACTTCCTGATCAACGGCAGGAGCAGTCCGGCCTCCCCCTCGATCATCGGAACCGCTCGCCCGCACGTCGCCACCTAGGCCGCTTAGGATGTCTGGAGTCGTACCGAGACGGGAGGAGTCCGCATGCCGCAGTTCGGGGAGCTGGAGGCCGCGATCATGGACGCGGTGTGGGAGGCAGGCGAGCCGCTGCGCGTACGCGAGGTGCTCGACCGGCTCGGCCGCGATCCTGAGCCCGCGTACAACACCGTGCACACCGTGACCGAGATCCTGTACCGCAAGGGCTGGCTGTCGAAGGAGAAGGACGGCCGGGCTTATAAGTACGGCGCGACTCGCACCCGCGAGACGTACGTCGCGGGGCTGATGGGCGAGGCGCTGTCGGCGGCCGGGAACCGGTCCGCGACGTTGGCCCGCTTCGTGCAGGAGGTGATGCAGCCCGGTGAGGCCGAGGAGCTGCAGCGCCTGCTGGGCGAGGCTGCAGCGCGGGAGTCGTCAAAGTGATCGTCGCCGCCGTGCTGTTCGGCTACACCGCTCTGCTGTGCACGCTGATGCCCCGGCTGCTGCGGGGTGCGCGCTGGGCTGAGCGGGCACCCCGTCTGGGTATCGCGGTCTGGCAGGTTCTCGGGGTGTCCTCCTTGGCTGGTGCTGTCATGGCTGGGCTCGCGCTGACCGTGCCCACCGTGCGTGTCAGTGCCGACCTCGCGTCCATGTTGCAGGCGTGTGTGATGGCACTGACCGCGCAGTACGCCTCGCCGGGCGGGGCTGCGGCGGGCGCAGCGGGCGCCGTGCTGGCTCTGGCAGTCCTCGGGCGTACCGCCTGGTGTGCAGGCGCGGCCGTACTGCAGATCCGGCGGGAGCGCCGCGATCACCGCGAGGTGCTGGACCTGGTCGGCCGCCGCGATGCGGTACGCGGCGTAGTCGTCCTGGATCATGCGGAGGCGGCGGCGTACTGCGTGCCGGGCCGCCACCGCCGCACCGTGATCACCACCGGTGCGCTGCAGGCCTTGGACGACGAACAGTTGACGGCGGTGCTGGCCCACGAGGACGCCCACCAGGCCGAGCGCCACGACGCGGTGCTGACCTGGGCGCAGACACTGGCCCGCGCCTTCCCCCGAGTACCGCTGTTCCGTACCGCTGAGACCGAGATCGCGCGCCTGGTGGAGATGCGCGCCGACGATGTCGCTGCCGCCCGGAGCGGGCGGCTGACCACGGCCGCAGCCCTGCTTGCGGTGGCCGGCGGGCGCACCCCGGCCGCGGGGCTCGCGGCGGGCGGCTCCACCGCTGCCCAGCGAGTGCGCCGCCTGATCGAGCCACATCGCCCGCTCAACCGGGCCCGCATCGCGGCGGGCTCGCTGACCGCAGCGGCCGCACTTGCCCTCCCGCTGCTGGTCCTCGGCGGCCCGGCGGCAGCCGCGATGCAGCTGAACTACTGCCCCGACGGCACCCCGCCGTCTCAGGTCACGACCATGCGCTGACCTTCCCACAGGTCCGTCCGGCCGTGAGCAGTCGTACTGTCTCGTTAGGAGGGTCAGCCGAGATACGGCCGAAAGGGATAGCAGAGCTTCTTGAGTCTGACCTTTCGTTCCTGGTGGGTGGGTGATGGTGAGGTCCGAGTAGGAACGGAACAGGAAACCGGTGCTGCTGTCAGAAGTTTTGACAGCCCGCGCTGACCCTTTGGGGCCACCGGTCTGCACCGCCTCCAGCGCCAGCCGCCGCTGACGACGCCCGTCTGCGTCAGCGGTCGATGATCGGGCAGACCGTTCCGGTCGGCTCCATCTCGGTGCCGGTGGCGGCTGCCGCCCGGCGGGTGACGGCGAGGCTGGTGCGCAGGGCTTGCAGGTCAGTGATGGCCTGGTCGATCTGGGCGATACGGGTGTCGAGCAGCCCCCTCACCGCCGTGCACGGGGTGGCGCCGCCGCGGCGCAGGGTGAGGATGGTGCCGATGTCGTCCAGGGGCAGGTCCAGGGCGCGGGCGCGGCGGATGAAGGTGAGCGCGTCGACGTCGTCCTGGTCGTACTGCCGGTAGCCGGCCGGGGTGCGCGGGGCGGGCGGCAGCAGACCGCGTTCCTCGTACAGCCGCACCGCCTTGCGGGTAAGTCCGGCCGCCTCGGCGGGCTGCCCCACGGTCATCGTCCCGGCCATCTCCGCATCCTTCCGCTTGATCGTCGCTCGCCTTGACCTTCACCCAGGGTGAAGGTTTTAGCGTCTTCAGCGTACGACGCGAGAGAGGAAGGAGGCCCAGGTCATGCCGCTTGTCGAGGGCGAGGTGTACCGGTGCCCGGATGCGAGTTGCGGGTGCGAGATCACCGTGACCAAGGGCGCGACCCCGGGCCACGGCGGAGAACAGAGTCCGACCTGCTGCTGCGGGCACACGATGGAGAAGGTCCGCTGAGCCGCACCCGGCCGGGGCGGTCGGGCACCGGGCTGCGTCAGGTGTTCTCCCGCCCCGGCTATCGCCGCCTGTGGGCGGCGCGGACCGCGTCCGCGTGGGGCGATGCCGTCGCGACCGTCGCGTTGAGTCTGCTGGTGCTGGATCTGACCGGCTCGGGCTTGGGAGTGGCCGGGGTGGTCGCCGCCGAGATTGTGCCGGTGCTGCTGCTGGCCCCGTTCGCCGGGGTAGTGGTCGACCGGCTCTCGCCGGTGAAGGTGATGGTGGCCGCCGATGTGGCGCGCATCTTGCTCGCCGCCGCGCTGCCGCTGGCTGCGGGCTCCGTCCCGGCGATCTACGCGCTGGCGTTCGGCATGTCGGCGGCATCCGCGTTCTTCAACCCGGCCGCCGCTTCGGTCCTGCCCGCGCTGGTGGACGAGGAGGAGCTGATCGCGGCCAACTCCGGGATCTGGACCGCCGCGGTGCTCTCCCAGATCGTGCTGGCGCCTGCTGCCGGGGTCGTGGTGGCGCTAATCGGCTACGGCCCGGCATTCTGGATCAATGCCGCCAGCTTCGCCGCCTCCGCCGCGGTGCTGGCCCGGCTGCGCCTGCCGCGCCCCCCGGCGGAGGCGGCCCGTGCCGGGTGGTGGCACCAGGCCCGCGAAGGTGTCGCGGTGCTGGCCGGGCACCGGGTGCTGCGGGCCCTGGCCGCGGGCCAGGCGCTGGCGGCGCTGTCGGCGGGGGCGACCGGCGCCCTGCTGGTCGTGCTGATCCGTCAGCGGCTGGGCATGGGCCCGGCCGGGTACGGGATCGCGCTGGCCTGCATCGGAGCCGGTGCGGCGCTCGGTCCGCTGCTGCTGACCCGCCTGGTGTCCGATCCGCGCCGCCCGGCGTTCATCTTCGGCCCGTACCTGCTGCGCGCCGCGGTGGATGCGGTCCTGGCCCTGGTGCGCGTCCCGGCCCTCGCGTTGGGCAGCCTGGCCGGGTACGGGGTGGGCACCTCCACCGGCGCGGTCACTTTCAACTCCCTGCTCCAGGCCGAGACTCCGCCAAAGGCGCGCGGACGGGTCTTCGCGGCCTTCGACCTGATCTGGCAGCTCGGCCGCCTCGCGTCCATCGCTCTGGGCGGTCTGCTGGCGGATGCCGCCGGCATCGCTGCCGTCTACGCCGCCGGTGCCGTACTGCTCGCGGCCGCCGCACTGATCGGCCGCGCCGGCCTGGCCGGCCACCGCCCCCCGCCGAAGGAGAACCCCTGAAATGCGCCCGTCCCATGCCCCGAAGCCCACAACTGCCCCGGCAGGGCCGGGTTCTGGAGGTGGTCTGCCGCGCGGCGTGCTGGCGCTGCTGACCTGCGCGGCGTTCGTCATCTTCGCCCAGGCGTTCATGATCGCGCCGGTCCTGCCGCGGCTGGCTGCCGCCTTCGGGAGCACCCCCGGCATGGTGGGGCTTGCCGTGCCCGCCTACCTGATCCCCTACGGCGTCATGACGTTGGTGTGGGGCCCGGCCTCGGACCGGCTGGGACGCCGCCCGGTCATCCTCGCCTCGCTGGCCGCCTTCACCGCTCTGACCGCCGCCACCGCGCTGGCCCCGACCGCCGGGGCGTTCATCGCCCTGCGCCTGGCCACTGCGATCGGCGCCTCCGGGGTGGTGCCCATCGCGCTGGCCCTGGTCGGCGACCTGGTGCCGTTCGCGCAGCGCGGGCGCGTGCTGGGCTGGCTGTTCGGCGCGATGGCCGGCGGTATCGCGGTCGGCTCCTCGGCTGGGGCGCTGGCCGAACCCGCCGTCGGCTGGCAGGGCCTGTTCCTCGCCGCGGCCGCCGCCGGGCTGCTCCTGCTGCTGGCCGCCGTCCGGGCGCTGCGCACCCTGCCCGCACCCGCCACCGCAGCCGGCACGGCCCGCCCGCCGGTGCGTAGGGTCGCCGCCGGCTACCTCGCCCTGCTGCGTCTGCCCCGGGGCCGGCGCACCTACGGCTACGTCGCCCTCAACGCGGTCCTGCACTCCGGGGTCTACACCTGGCTCGGCCTGTACCTGGAGCGCCGGTTCGACCTCGGCTCGGTCGGCATCGGGCTGGCCCTGCTCGGCTACGGCATCCCCGGCTTCCTCCTCGGCCCTGCCATCGGCCACCTCGCCGACCGCTACGGCCGCGCCCGCATCATCCCCGCCGGCGTCGCCCTCGGCGCCACCTGCGCCCTGCTCCTGGCCGCCCCGCTGCCGCTCGCCGCCGGCGTCACGGTGGTGGCCGCGCTCTCCCTCGGCTACGACATGACCCAGCCGCCGCTCGGCGGCATCGTCACCGACCTGCCCGGCCACCGCGGCCAGGCCATGGGACTGAACGTCTTCACCCTCTTCACCGCCTTCGGCGCCGGAAGCCTGCTCTTCCAGACCGCCCTGCCCCTCGGCTTTTCCACCGCGCTGGTCCTCTTCGGCCTGACCGCACTGGCGGCCGCCGCCCTCGCCGTCCCGCTGTTCGCCACCGAGCGGCCCCACTTCGGGGCAGCCCGCCGCCCGGGCTGACCCCTTTGCGGCCCGGCAGCCTCACCCTGGCCGGGGGTCCGTCCTGCCCGCTTCGGGTATCTGGCCCGATCTCGAACTGCCCGGCAACCCGGTCTCCTCGCACAACTGCGCCAGCTTGGGGCCGCACTCTTCCCAGTCGGGTAGTTGCTCCAGCCCGTTGGCGAAGGTATCCGAGCCGGTGATGGCCACATCGCCGGTCCGCAGGTGCTCGGCCAGGTAGGTGAACACCAGCGTCTCGAAGCGCCGGCGGTCCAGCATGCCGGGCCGCTTGCGGTCCCGCACCGCCCGCTGCCAGTTCTGCGACGCGAAGCCGAGATCCAGCGGCTGCCCCTCGTATAGCTCCGAGACGTACTCGCGGGTCGCGCTCTGGTGTGCCCGCGCGTGCGCCAGGGCGTCCAGCACCCGCCGGTCCTCACTGACCGCCTCGAACGAGCCGGAGGTCAAAACCGCCTTCTGCGCCATCGCCAGCGCGGCGGCCCGTTTCGCGGCCAGCTCCCTCGCCGCCTTCCGGCGGGCCTTCTTTCCCGCCGGGAACGGCACCAGGGCCCCGTCCGGGCCACGCGGGACGCGGTCGGCGGGGTCGATCCGCTCCAGCACCGTGCGGTAAGTGCCGATCATCCGCTCCACCAGCGCCTGCTGCTGCTTGCGGATCTCCTCCAGTTCGTCCTTCGCGTTCTTCAGCTTGGTCGCCACCCGCCTGCAGAACATCTCCGCCAGATCGTCACGGGCCCGCCGGCGGGCCGCGTGCACCAGGCAGGCCAGCAGCGCGATGAGCTTGCCCGTCTCGTAGTCCCGCAGCTCCGCCACGTCCAAAGCCGGCCTCGGCCGCGAAATCGGCGATCTTCCCCGGCGCGAACCCCTCCAGCCACGCGTCGGTGCCCCCGAGCCCATCCACCCACTGAAGGTGCTTGTGCTGCTCCTTCAGATGATTCCAGCTCGGGCGCTTCGCGGGCTTCTTCAGCCGGTTCAGCCCGCCCTTGCGATCCAGCCCGCCCACGTCCAGCAGGGCCAGCAGACGGGCCCGGTCCTCCAGCGTCATCCGGGACCTGGCAGCGGCGAAGATGTCCTCGTTCACCTCCCGGCGGACCCGGGCGGCTCTCGTCGAGGGTGCGGAACGCCGGCAACTCACAGGTCGCCCGGACCAGCTCCTCCAACGCGACGTTGATCAGGTCCGGCGGATTGTTCTTCACCAGCGCCGCCCGCCCGCCGGACCGCCTCCTCGGCGATCTGACGGGCCCGCTCCTGGTCGCAGGAGACACCCTGCCGCTCACGCACCAGCTTGCGGTGCAGCTTGGCGGTGTTGGCCGACTCGTAGTGCGGCCCGGTGCCCTCGGCGAGCTCCAGCGCGCCGCGCACATGCTCCACCACCGTCTCGGGAACCTCGTCCGCCTTCGGGAAGTAGCCCAACTTCTGGTAGCACTTCAGCGCCAGAGCCAGAGCGAGCAGCTGCTCACCGGAACGGCCCGCTCCCGCGCCCAGGCCGCTTCCTCGGGCTTGGGGGTGAAGAAGACATGCATCTCCCGCGCAGACATCAGCCGCTTGAACCGCGGATACGCGGTCCGTTCTATCGAGGTCACGCCGCCGGTCCCCGCCCCTGGTACGAAAACGATCACTTCTGCGCGGGACCGTACCAGGATGATCACCAGCCGACGACGGCCCAGGGGAACCCCGCACACACCGGCCATACGGCCCCTACGCTCGACGCCCGTGACCGACATCAAGCAGCCCCCAGAGGCAGCGGTCACCCGATCAAGACCGTGCTGCTATCCCTTCCGGCCGTATCTCGGCTGACCCCCGTAGGGCATCTCGCTCACTGGTGAGTCCTCAGCAGCTCAAGCCGTCGCTTGTACTCGTCGTCGTCGATCTCCCCGCGGGCGTACCGCTCAGCCAGTACATCCTCGGCGCGTGCTTGCCCGCCGACCGGACCGGGCGTATCCGCTTTCCGGGTGCCGCCGACGTAGCGGACGAGCGCGATGACGCCGACGACGATCAGCCCCCAGAACAGAAGCATGGTGATACCCATGCTGAGCCAGTAACCCAAGCCCCAGCCGTACCCCCACATCATCGCGATCACCCTTTCGGCAAGCACAGTCGACCGGTACACGGCCGGGTGGTTGCGTAGTTCCAGTGTGCAGCGGGCCGACCCCACGCGAGGGGGCGGCTAGACATCCTCTTTTCCATAACCTAATCTCCTTAGGAGTTCAGGTCTTGGAGAGAGGCAGACGTCGGCATGGGGCAGTTGCTGTTCGGCACGACACTGCTGGCATCGTTCCTCGGCGGGATGGTGGCGCTGCTCGCGCCGTGCTGCGTGTCGGTGATGTTGCCCGCGTATCTGGCCACCGGCTTCCGCCGACGTACGGGCGTGCTGGCCGCCACACTCGTCTTCGCCGCCGGAGTCGCCACCGTGATCGTGCCGATCGGGCTCGGCGCCACGGCCCTGGTCGCGCTGGTATCCGGGCACCACCTGCTGGTGTTCTCCCTCGGTGGCATTGCGATGCTGTTGGGCGGTCTGGCGCTGTTGGCCGGGTGGAAGCCGCAGCTGCCGATGCCGGCGGGCCGGGCGCCGTCCGGGCACGGCTTCGGGTCGGTGTACGGGCTCGGGCTGTTCTCCGGCGCGGCCAGCTCCTGCTGTGCGCCGGTCCTGGCCGGGGTCGCCGTACTTTCCGGAGCTACCGCCTCGTTCCCGGCGGCGCTCATGGTCTCCCTCACGTACGTCGCAGGGATGGTTGCCCCGCTGTGCCTGCTCGCCCTGGTGTGGGACCGACGTGACTGGGGAGCCTCCCGTCTGCTGCACGGCCGCCAGGTGACCGTGCGGCTGGGCAGGTTCCGCCGTCGCATGGCCCTGGGCAGTGCCGCCTCGGGCGTACTGCTCGCAGTGATGGGCGCACTCACCCTCGTACAGGCGTTCACCGGACCGGACATGGCCTCCGGTGGCTGGCGCGTACGCGTCGCTGCCGACCTGCAGCACGCTGCCTCAGTGGTCACCAAGGCGCTTGGATGGCTACCCGGCTGGGGCATCGCACTTCTCCTGGCTGCGGTGGCCGCCTTCCTCGCGCGGCAGGCTCGCGCCCATCTGGCCGCCCCCGCCCGGCGTTCCCCCGGCGCCGAGGCGGGGGCTTCCCCACCCCCTTGCCGCAAGGACCCGCAACCCACGGCCACGACCGTCTCCGCCGGAGAGGACCGCCCCGTATGAGCATCACCAGCAAGAGGCCACCGTTCAGGCGGCCGGACACCGTGATCGCCACGGCACGGCAGGCCAGACGGCGCCGGGTGACGTGGATCGTCAGCGTGGCAGCCGCCGTGGCTGCGCTCGTCGTTCTCTACGTGATCTTCTCCACCTCACCCGCCAAGAACACGAGAAGCGGCGGGAGTTCGTACGACGTCGGCAGTCCCGGCATCGGCAGGACCGCTCCCGCCTTCACCCTCAAGTCGAGCACCGGCAAGCCGGTCGGCCTCAAGGACTTCCAAGGCAAAAACGTCCTGCTTTACTTCCAGGAGGGCCTGACCTGCCAGCCCTGCTGGGACCAGCTCACCAACCTGGAGAAGTCGGCCGCCATGCTCAAGGCCGCCGGCATCGACCAGGTCGTCTCGATCACCACCGACCCGGCCGACCTGATCGCCCGCAAGACCCGCGACATGGGCCTGACCACGCCCGTGCTGTCCGACCCCGATCTCACCGTCTCCAAGGCGTACCAGGCCAACGACTACGGGATGATGGGCACTTCGCGCGACGGTCACAGCTTCCTGCTCGTCGGTCCCGACGGCACCATCCGGTGGCGTGCCGACTACGGCGGCGCCCCGGACTACACGATGTACGTCGCGGTCGACAAGCTCCTCGCCGACCTCAAGGTCGGGGCCGCGTCGTGATCGCCCTCACGCTGCTCACCCAGGCCGACTGCGCCTGGTGCGAACGCGCCAAGAAGCTGCTCGCCGACCTTGCTGCCGACTTCCCGCATCAGCTGGATGAGGTCTCACTCGACACCGTCGGGGGCCGCGAGCTCGCCGCCGAGCACCGGCTGCTGTTCGCCCCTGGCCTGCTCCACGACGGTCAGCTCATCGCCCACGGACGTCCCTCTGCCCGTGCACTGCGCCGCGAACTGAACCGCATCTCCCACCCCTAACAAGGAGTCCTGTCATGGACAAGCTGCTCTACCTCCTGCCCGCCCTCGCCTGCCCGGTGGGGATGGGCGTGATGATGTGGTTCATGATGCGCCCCAAGCGCGACGCCCAGAACGACCCCGCCACCGCCGACCGGCAGGAACTGGCCCGGCTGCGCAAGGAGATCGACGCCCTGCGCAGCGATCAGAGCGCGCATCACACCACGGTGCAGGACCGCCCGGCATGAACGGCATCTGGCTCCCTCTCGCAGCGACCGCCCTCGCTGCCACTCTGACCTGGTGGTTTTGCGTACGCCCAATGGCCAAGGGCCGCTCCTGCCACGGAGCGCCTGCGGCCGATGAGGAACTGCGAGAAGAACTCCGCCGCGCCCGCGAAGAGCTGCGGGACCTGCGGGACAAGGCCACCCCGACCGCCGCACGAAACACTGGACCGGAGACCCTTAACCGGTGACACCACTCGCACCATGCGCCCGGCGCTCCCTGCTGGGCTCCGCCGCCGCGCTCGTCTCGCTTGTCTTGGCCCTGCTGCTGGTCACCGCCGCGCCTGCGTCCGCACACGCCACCTTGCTGTTCACCAGTCCGGCGGCGGACGCGACGGTGGCGGACTCGCCCACCGCGCTGGTCCTTGTCTTCGACCAGCCGGTCAGCGTCACCGGCTCCACCGTGCACCTGGCCCCGGCCGCGCAGCTGGGCACTCCGGCGCTGAGCCAGGGCGACCGGACCGTCACCATCCCCGTGCGCGCCACCCTCACGGAGGGTGTCCAGACCGTCAACTGGCAGGTCACCGCGCGCGACGGCGACATCATGATGGGCAGCTATCGCTTCGCCATCGGCCCGCACACCGTCGCTCTCGCCTCAGGCCAGGCCACAGCCGCCAAGGACGCCATCCCCACCACGGTGCTGCGCTGGCTACTGTTCGGCTCCCTCGCCCTGCTGCTCGGCGACCTGATCGTGGGCCGCCTCGCCCGCCAAATCTCCGACGCTCCTGGGAACCGCCCACGCCGCTGGAGCCTTCCCGCCGCGCTGGCCGGCTGCGCAGCCGCAGTCGCCCTGACGGCTCTCCAGGCCGGCGACAGCTCACCCGGCGCCGCATTCAGCACCCGCCCCGGCGTGCTCTCTCTGATCGAAGTGGCGGGCTTCACACTCGCCGCCGTGACCGTTCTCGTACGCCGCCCCGCCTGGGCCGCCCTACCACTGACCGGTGTGCTGGTGGCCGAGGCCCTGCGCGCCCATCCGCAGGCCGACCACCCGCTCGCGGGCCCTCTGCTCACCTTCGTCCACCTGACCGCCGCCGCCCTGTGGGCCGGCACCCTGATCCAGGTGCTGCGTACGGCCGTCGTCTGGCGCGCCGAGCGTGCCGCTGCCCGCGCACTTCTGCTCTCCTATGCCCGCCTCGCCGCCTGGCTGTTCGCCGCAGTCGCCGCCACCGGCCTGGTATCCGGACTGCTCCTCGTACCGCTCAGTGACCTCGCCACCACCACGTACGGGCAGGTCCTGCTCGGCAAACTGGTCCTCGTCGCTACCGCCGCCGCCCTCGCGTTCACCGCCCGCCGGAGGCTGCGCCGCAACGCGGCCGCACAGCGACCGGCCCGCGCCGAAGCCTCCGCCCTCGCCGTGGTCCTCGCCCTGTCCGCAACACTCACCGTGCTGCCGGTCCCCGCCGACGCCAACCGCCCCCTGCCCTTCGCGCCACCCGCCAACGGGCCGATCGTGCCCACCGGCACCCGCGCAGGAGAGATCGGCATCAGCGCCCGCGCCAGCACCGGCCAGCTCGTCATCGACCTCACCACACCCCAAATCGGTGACGGCACGAAGAAGTACGGCCTCACCGCCACCGTTGCCGACCCGCACGGCACCGCCCGCCGCCTGAACCTGCGCGGATGCGGCACCGGCTGCTTCTACGCCCCGATCACCTGGCAGAGCGGCACCAGCCGCCTCACCCTGACTGCCTCAGCCGGTGACGAGTGGGCCGGAGGCCGCGCCGGACTCAGTATCAGCTGGCCGCCCCGCCCCGATGCGGATCTCCTGCAAAAGACCGTGACCGTCATGACGGCCGTCCCCCAGTTCACCCTGCACGAACTGGTCACCAGCAACACGATCCTTGGCCCCGGTATCCGCAAGCAACTCCCCATGACCGGCAAGAAGTTCCTCGCAGCCGATCCGTACGGCAGCGGCACCGCCCCCATCACCACGCGCCTGCCCGGCGACAACAGTCACCGTCGCATCGCCCTCGCCTACCCCGCCGAGCACACCCAGCTCGAGCTCACGCTCGACGAGGACGGCCGGATCCTCCACGAGACCCTGACCGCCCCCAACCACCTCGTCACCCGCACCTTCGTCTACCCGGAGCCGGACGCGGAGCATCACGAGCACTGACGGCGGCTACGGCTACGTACCGCTCGGAAAGTCGTATGAGGACGGCACGTTCACCTTCGCGCCTACCGGCCCGAAGACGAGCGTGATCTCCCGGTGCCCGGTCAGTTCGATCGCCGCCGGGTCACCGGCCACCTTCTTGCCGTCCACGTACGCCGTCAGCTCCTTGGCCCCGGTCGCCTTCAACCCGCCGATCCGACGGGGTTCCAGCTGCACACCCCACTCGTTGAAGAGCTGCCCCAGCACGTAACGGCGCTTCGCCGGGGCCTCGATGTGCAGCACCCCGCTCGCGTCATGCGTGTGCAGCTCCGACATCGCCTGAGCCTGCGCATCGATCCCCAGATTCGCGGGCACCTCCACCGGTTTCCCATCCACAATCACGTCCAGATGCGTGTGAAAGTGGTTGGCGGTCCCTTCCATCGTCGCAACCTTCAGCCCCGCCGCCTTCGCCCCCGCCTGGGCATTCGCCGGGGCCGACCACGGCGGCAGAGCCGTCGTAGTTCCATACGTGACCGGTTTTGGCAGCATCCCCGCAGCCGCGGCACCACCCGAACCGCCATCGGCAGAGACGGCCCACACCACGCCTCCGACCACGGCGGCACAGATCACCCCTGTCGCGGAGATAAAAGCCACACGCTGTCGACGCTCCTGCCGCGCCTCTGCAGCCCGCGCGGCCGCCACCCGCTCCCGGGCAGCCATGCGCTGCACCTTCTTCCCCTCCGCAGCACCACTGGTCCTGGTCGGCTTCTTGGCCACGGCTGATCTCCTTGTTCGGTCTCGCTCGGCACGAATCACCGATGCACCTAAGGTGTTTAGGATATGTGACGCGGCCAGACCTGCGACGTGACGACGACCACAGAAGGGGGGCTGCTGGCGTGTGCCGGTCATGCTGGGCTCCCCTCGGCGGCGTCGGCGGCCGCGGTGAGGCGCGGGCGATGGAAGCCGTGCATGGGCTGGCCGTAGCGGCGGGTGCAGGGGGATCCGGCGGCGGCCTGACAGGTGGCGCAGCCGAAGTCGAGGGCCGGGCGAGTACCGGCGGCGAGTCGCCGGTTGAGGTCGTCGACCTTGGCCTGCTGGCCTGCCTGGCTGGCCACCAGGTGCTCGAAGCCCGCGCGGAGCCGTGCGTGCTCGGCGGCGCTGAGGACCCGGTGGTCGGTGTGGCCGATCAGGTGTTGCATCTGTTCCACGGTCGGCCGCTCGGAGCGGGGCACGGTCATCGGCCTGCCTCCCGGTCGGCTTCGGTCCACCGGCGCAGCAGGGATCGGCGCTGGCCGGGGTTGAGCTGAACTGCCCGGTCGTAGACGGAGACCACGCGGGCGGCGGGCACGCACCAGGTGGGGAAGGGATCCTCGTCGGAGGGCTCGATCTCGCCGACGGGCTCGACGGTGTAGAGGTCGCCGTACCAGTAGCGAGAGGCGTAGAAGCGGCCGTAGTCGCGGTCGGTGGTGATGTAGACCCGGTCGGGGCGGCCCGTGGGCGGGTCGATGGGCTTGCCGTCGAGAGTGGCGGTCATGCCTTGTGCGCAGACGGGGCAGCCATCGAGGACCCTCGGGGGGTGCGGGGTGACGAGGCCCCCGGGCCGAAGCCCGGGGACACCGCCGTGGAAGTAGCGCAACTGTCCCTCGCCTACCGGTTGTTGCAGCGGCATACGCCTTGCGACGTGCACCAGCTGTCGCAGGACTTGCACCAGGTCGCGCCGGGGAACGGCGGAATGCGCTCCGGCTCGGCACTCCGCGCGGGGCGGGGGCGGCCGATCCCGGCCTCCTCGATCCCGGCCGCCAGGTCGGCGTAGTGCTCGTCGGCCTTCGGGTCGGGGTTGGGCTCGTAGATGGTCGGTGACAGCGCGGGCATCTTCGTTCTTCTCCGGACGGGTGGTTCGGGCCTGGGCCGGACTAGTTCGGCCAGGAGCTTGGGCAGCGGTCCATAGCGTTCGCGCATGAGCCGCTCGTACAGCTCAGGGTCGGCGGCGCCGTCGGTGCGATAGGTCGCAGTCGTCACGTTGTCTCTCCTGAGTACGCGGCGACCCGCCCGGCCTGGAGGGCCGGGCGGGTCCAATCGCGGGTGCGTGGAGCGGCGTCCCCGAGTGGCTCCGCATGGGCGGCGCCGGCGTCTGGCGGGTAGGGCGCGGGGGGGTTGCCACCCGCCAGACACCGAAGGGGGATGCCGCATGCCACGGCGTTGTTGATGGGCCGGTCCCGCGGCTGCAGCCGTTCCCAAACAACGCGCAGAACGTACCACGATCCAGTGTTGTGGCACATCTATGCCTCCGGGTTGGTCGGGGGCGTGTCGGGCTGGTTGGCCCACAGAGCGGCGCCGAAGCCGAGGCCGTCCAGGACCGCGGTGCCGCAGGCGTCGGGCTCGTCGACGAGGAAGAGAGCGTCCTGGTTGGTCTTGGTGCGGCCGGTGAAGTCGCCGGGCTGTATGCGCAGCCAGTCGCGGCCTTCGGTGCTGTCGCTCACGAGGCTCTCCTTGGTTGGGTACAGGCGGGCGGCCCGCCCCCGGGGCGGGGGCGGGCCTTGGCGGGTCAGGCGGTGGGCACGAGCTCCGGCTTGGCCGGGGGAGTGGGCTTGGCGGCGGTGCACTTGACTGGCGGAGCGGGCTTGGGCTTGGCCGGGGCGGCGGGCTCGGCCGGGGTGGGCTGGGCCGGGATGGGCTGGGCCGGGGCGGCGAGGCGCTTGGCCTCGGCGTCGGGGTTGAGGACGATGTCGCGGGCCTCGGCGTGGGCTTTGGCCTGCCGCAGGTTGAAGCGGGCCTTCTGCACAGCGTCGGCCACCCGGTCCATCTGCTCCAGGCGGGCGCCGACTTCGCCCTCCAGGGCCAGGGCGAGCTTCTGCGGGTCGGCTTTGGCCAGGTCCTCCAGCAGGCCCCGCACCCGCTCGATGTTGTCGATGTTCCTGCGGGTGGTGGTGCGCTCGCGCTGCCGCTCCTCGCGCTCCTCCTCGCTCATGTCCTCCAGGATCAGCGCGAAGGTCTGGTTCTGCTGCTGCTTCAGCGCGTAGGCGAAGTGCACCAGCTCGTTGTCGCCACTGAAGGCGCCCTTGGCCCACTTGTGCATCACCGCCCGCTGGTTGCCGGGGGTCAGGGCCGCGATCTGCACGGCGGCCTGGGTGCCGATAGCGCCGGAGTTGACGTGCTGCTGGACTTCTTCGGTGAGGTCGAGCAGGGCCAGGCGCAGGTTCACGTACTGGGTGGACTTGCCGAATTCCTTGGCGACGTCGCCCGGCCCGGCGTCCTCCTGGTCGTCCAGGATGCGGCGGAACGCCTTGGCTTCCTCCATCGGCGTCATGTCGGCGCGGTTGATGTTCTCGGCGACCGACCGCTTGAACCGCTCCAGGGTGCTCAGGTCGTCGTCGGTGATGATGCACTTGATCTGGGCGATCCCGGCGACCTGGTGGGCGCGCCAGCGGCGCTCGCCCGCGACGATCTCGAAGCCGCCGGCGTCTCTGTCGCGGCGGACCTCGATCGGCTGCATGAGGCCGAACCGCACGATGGAGTCGGCGAGCTCCTTCAGGGCCGCCTCGTCGAAGTACTCGCGGGGCTGACGCTCATTGCGGTGGATCTTGTCGATTGCGATGGTCCGGATCGTCACGACGTACTCCAAGAGGCCGGTCGGGAGGGGGGCCACCCCCCTCCTCATGCCTTTATTCTACCGCTTTTCATGGTTAAGGCCACAAAAATTTGTGCCATAACCCCAGGTCAGAGCACGTGTAGGGGCGGGCACCAACAGTGCCCGCCCCAACGCACGTGAGGGCCGATCAGCTCGCCTGCACCAGCCGCGCCACCCTGCACCTGCACGGTTCTTCCTGCGGACCCCCGTCCACCACCACGGCCAGCACGCACAACGCTGCGCGAGCCTCCTCGACCCCCAGACCGCGGCGGCCGGACTCCTCGGCCTCCTCCATGCGCCTGCGGATGCGTGCCGGATCGATCGCCACTTAGATCCTCCCCCTGGGGCAGGGTCCCCGCCCCAATCGCCGTCCCCTGACACCTGCACCGCGCGCAGATTGTGCGCGCAGTGAGGCCGTGCAAGTTCCCCCGAGGGTGGCCGAATCGACCTTCCCGGGCGCCCGTAGGACCCCTACAGCACCCGGCCGGCCACCGTTGTTGGACTACCAGCCCCAGGTCGTGTCATTCGGGGTGGCCAGAACCGGGCCGTCGCCGAGCCCGCCGTCGACAGGGGACTTCGAGGTGGTGTCATCCGGGGTCGGGGTGGTGTCCGCAGGGGCCGACCAGGTGGTGTCATTCGGGGCCGGGGTGGTGTCCGCAGGGGCCGACCAGGTGGTGTCATCCGAAGCGGGGGTGGCGTCCACCGGAACCAGCCAGGTGGTGTCATCCGAAGCCGGGGTGGTGTCCGCCGGCGGGGCCGGGATGGTGTCCACCGGAGCGGACCAGGTGGTGTCCTTGGCAACGATGTCAGCCTGCGCGTGGACCTGCCCGGCCGCGAAGAATCCGGCCAGTACGGCCAGCCCACCAGTAGCTACGATGCGGACAGTTCGCGAAATATCCATCTGAGAACCCCTACTTAGCAATGTGAGAGCGAAGCAGGCGCGCGACGGCAGTAGCGGCAGCAACTGGGCTGCCCAACCCCCCGGTTAGCTACGTGCGGCATACAAGCGGCGCCTGACTCGCAACTTTGTACAGGTCTTGTGAAAAGATCAAGAACAGCCCACGCGGTATTTTCACCAGTCGCACAAATCAGGGGTCGTTAGGTGTCACATGTTCCCCACCTGCCGGATCTGTCCGAATCTGCGGTCATCGCGTACCAGCGCATACTCGACGGCCAGTCACTCGCCCCTGACACTGCGGGACTTGACTCCCTCTTGAGTACCGGTCTGGCGGTCGCTTATCCGTTCACGCCGGACACCTACACTCCCGTCGAGCCGCGCCACGCCGGACTGCAGATGGTGCAGATCATGCACACCCATTTGCAGGCGCTGACCGCGTACGCGGACGCGATGCCGAACCTCCTGGTGAATCTCCGCGACCGCTACCACCAGACCAGGACCCCCGACGACTTGGTGCAGCACCTGGTCGGCCGCAAACTCATCAACGAGCGCATCGCTGCCGAGCACAGCGCCGCCCGTAAAGAGGTCCTGGCTGCCCAACCAGGCTCCCGCAAGCCCGAGGACCTGGCGCTCTCATTCGAACGCGACCGCGCCGGCCTGAGTCGCGGCCTGGCGATGCGCACGATCTACAACGCCTCCGTACGCCGTGTGACAGCCATCGGCGACTGGGCCAGGGACATGGCCGCCGTCGGCGGGGAAATTCGCACCATCCAGGGCCGGTTCCCGCGCAGCATCATCTTCGACCGCCGCGTGGCGTTCGTCCCCGTGTACACCGACGAGGGCGAGGGATCCCCCGACGAAGCCGTCATGATCACCGATCCGCTGGTGGTCGGACGGCTCTCCCACGTCTTCGACCTGTTCTGGGAGCGCGCCGACCTGTGGCTGGGCGCCCGGGCGGCCTTCCAGGAGGAGGGCCTGACCACCAACGCCACCCAGCGGGCGATCCTGCGCGAACTGTGCCTGGGCCGTAACCAGAAGCGGGCGGCGAAGAACGTCGGCATCAGCGCGGCCTGGCTCAACAACCAGCTGCGCGAACTGCGCCTGAAACTGGGCGTCGAGACGCTGAACGAGGTCATCTACTGGTGGGCCGGGTCCCCGGACCACGACGTGCACGACTGACCGTCGGGCGTACCGCCTACGAGGCGAGGGCGGTGCGCCAGATCAGCGTCACCCGGTCGTCCACAGACCGCACACCCCGGGCACGCGCCGGGCGGACCTGGATCTTCTCCACCAGCAGCATCACCAGGCCCCGTTTGGAGGCGAACGGTGCATGCTCCCACCAGCGGGCCAGATCCTCGACCCCGCCCAACGGCACTTCGGCGCCCTGCTCCAGGTAGCGCAGCCGCGCCCGCTCGGCCTTCAAGTCCCGGCCGATCAGCCGGTCCGCTGCGACGAATGAGTCCCGAGAAAGCTGCCCCTGTGTGTAGGGCGCGGCCAGCTCGGTGCGCTTCCCCTCCAGAGCAGCGATCCGGACAACCGCCTGCTGCGCCTCCGCAGCCATCGTCTTGCGGGCCGACTCCAGCGCGGCCTGCGCACCCGGCCGCGACAGTTCACCAAGCACGTACTCGGCGACGTAGTCCTCGAGGCGCGGAGCGTTGATACGGACCTTCCCGCACCCGCCGCGACCCTCAAAGTTGGACTGGCACCGGTACGACGGCGTCCCCGCCCCCGTACGACTGCCGGCCATGCGCTGACCGCAGTCGGCGCACTCGGTCAGCCCCTCGCTGAGCAGGTACTGATAGTCACCCTCGCGCGGTTCGGCCGCGCGGACGCTGCCTCGCCGGCCAGGGCGCTCCTGCAGCCACCCGAACTCCTCCGGCGTGATCAGCCCCTCGCGGCCGGTCTCGACCAGCTCGCCAGTGTCGGCAATGCGCTCAAGCCCAGCGATCGCAGGGTTGTCCAGCAGACGGCCGAGCGTCATGGAGGTCCACTCGCCGCCCATGGTCCCGCGGTGGCCCTCGGCGTTCATCCAGGCCGCGACCTCCGCCTGCGACTGTCCCGCACGGATACGGCCGACGGCTTCGCGCACGACCTGCCGCTCCTGGGCGCGAACACGCGTCAGGGCCTGGTTGTCGAAGCCGTACAAGCGCGGCATGCCACCGATCCCAATTCAACTCAGCGGCCCGCAGACGCCAGTCCCTGTCGCAGCGAGCCGACCCCCAACGCCTCCCACAAAGCTGCTGTGGGTATGCGCACTGTGTTCCCCATTGACAGCGTTCGCACAGGAAACAGTCCAGCTTTAATCAGGTCATACGCCTTGTTGTGGCCGATACCCAGCGCGCGGGCCGCGGTCACGACGTTGACGGTTGCAGGCAGTGCCAGGACCTCGTCCAGGCTCATCCCGCGCTGATCGACAGTCGCAGTAGTGCTCGTCGTCGTCATGTTTGTCGTCGCGTTCTCCCCCGCGCCAACATGTGCCACACCATACACGGGCCATCTCGTAAGAAGCAGCCCACATCTGCCCCGTTAGGGAAGAATGTGCGCCCACGGTGAAGACCAGGCGCAGGGGTGGGGACCATGTTCGAAGACAAGACGTACAAACGGTGCTCTTGCAAGGGCCCGCTGGTGGACGAGCACGGCAAGCCCGTCCTGGACAACGACGGCAAGCAGAAGATCGTCCGCCTGGACAAGACCTGCCCCAAGCTCAAGCAGCGCGACCACGGAACCTGGTACTACTCCATCGAGCTGCCGCCCTTCCCGGACGGTAAGCGCCGCCCCCGGGGGAAGCACGGCGGCTACCGCACGAAGAAGGAAGCGGCCACCGAAGCCGAGAAGGTGTGGAAGCTCGCACAGGGCGGTGTCGACGTCCTCAGCGACGAGACCGTGGCGGACTACCTGCTCCGCTGGTTCGCCAAGCGCGTCGACCTCAAGCGGTCCACCCGCGCGGGGTACGAGGACTACATCGAGCGGGTCTTCATCCCCTACCTCGGCGCAACCAAGCTGCTATCGCTGCGCACCCGCCACGTCCAGGCGATGTTCGAGAAACTGTGGGCCGACAACGAAGTCCACGCACAGAACCACGTGAAGGCGCACCAGGCCCTCGCGGCCGAACGCGCCGCCCACACGGCTTGGAAGGACTCACGGGAGCGGCCCCGACCCAAGGAGCTGCGCCAGGCGTGGGAGGACGCCAAGGCGGCTTTGAAGGGAGCCCGCGCCCAGCCCTGGCATGTGGCCGGCCCCGGCACGCAGGTGAGAATGCTCAACACCCTCTCCGGCGCCCTGGAGGACGCCGTGAAGGAGAAGCTGATCTCCGAGAACTGGGCGAAGCACGTCGTCTTGCCGAAGTACATCCGCCCCAAACCGGTCCTATGGACACGGGCCCGGATCGAGGCGTGGCGCCAGACCGGCGAGAAGCCCGGCAAGGTCATGGTGTGGATGCCGGAGCAGACAGGGGAGTTCCTGGACGCTGTCGCCGAGCACCGCCTGTACCCGATGTTCCACCTGATGGTCTTCCGGGGGCTGCGCCGCGGCGAGGCGGTCGGCCTTCCGTGGGCGGAGACCGACCTGACGATGGGCACTGTCCATATCAGTGAGCAGCTGGTGGCGTCCTCGTACGAGGTGTGGGAGGACACCCCCAAGAGCGAAAGCGGCGCGCGGACGATCAAGCTCGACTCGGAGACGCGGAGCCTGCTGGACCTATGGCGTGAGCGTCAGGACAAGGAGCGTGCCGAATGGGACGCGAACACCAAAGCCTGGAAGAACACGGGCCTGGTGTTCACCTGGGAGGACGGAACCGCCTACCACCCGGAGTACCTGTCGCAGGTGTTCATGCGCCTGATGAAGAAGCTCAACCTGCCGCCGGTGCGCCTGCACGACCTGCGGCACTGCGCGGCGACGCTGTCTCTGGCCGCCGGCCTGCACATGAAGTCCATCCAGGTGCTGCTCGGGCACTCCTCCTACTCGCTGACCGCTGACACCTACACCTCGGTGCTACCGCAGTTCGAGGAAGCCCAAGCCGAGGCGCCGCTTGCTCTCGTTCCGCGCAAGTCGCCGGCGCAACGGGTCCTCGCCCCGGAGCCGGAAGAGAAGGCCGACGTTCCCCCAGAGGATGCTGCCGACGTTCCCCAGGAGGACGCTGCATAACGGCGCGTTCCCCATTCGTTCCCCTTGAAGCCCAAAAGGCCCCTCGGAGCTCAACTCCGAGGGGCCTTTCTGGTGTTGCGTGCCTGGTCAGGCATGGTGCCCCCGGCAGGATTCGAACCTGCGACACCCGCTTTAGGAGAGCGGTGCTCTATCCCCTGAGCTACGAAGGCGGGGGATCTGCCGCTGACGGCAGTCCAGGACACAGGGTAGCGGATGAGGTGCAGGGGCGAGGGAGGCAGGCGGTCGGGCATCGGTGAAGGTGATGCCGGGTGCACGCAGGGTGTGGGGAGCGGGGTGTCTTGACGGGGCGTGGAGGCGGGCATAGCGTCACGAAAGTACTGAGCAAGCGCTTAGAGAGGTCGTTCGTGCCGCACACCGACCCGCCCCCCGCCGGCCCGGCCCCCGGCGCCGGTGCCCCGTCCGCCGCCGCCCGCATCGAGGCAGCGCTGACCGGACCCGGAGCCCCGTTCGCCGTCGTGCGGTTGCAGGACGGCCCGCAGGCCGGGGCGCTCGTGTACGCGGACGGGCCCAGGACTCTCCGCGAATTCGTGGAGACCACCTGGGCCTTCGGGGACCAGCCGTTCCTGATCGCCGCCGAGCGCAGCTACTCGTATGCGGAGTTCTTCGCCGCCGCGTCCGCGCTGGCGTGCCGGCTGACCGAGGTGTACGGGCTCCGCCCCGGCGACCGGGCCGTCGTCGCGATGCGCAACCACCCCGAGTGGCAGATCGCCTTCTGGGCCGCACAGCTGGCCGGTCTCGTCGCCGTGCCGCTCAACGCCTGGTGGACCGAGGACGAGTTCACGTACGCGCTCGACGACTGCGGACCGCGGGTGCTGCTGGTCGACGGGGAGCGGCTGCCGCGGGTCTTTGCCTGGGCGGAGAAGGCCGAGGCACGCGTGGTCGTCTTCCACCACCGGGACGGAGAGGTTCCGCAGGGGGCCGAGCGATACGAGGACCTGCCCGCGCCCGACCCGCTCGCCGCACCGCCCGAGGTCGAGATCCGCCCCGAGGACGATGCGACGATCATCTACACCTCGGGCACCACCGGACGGCCCAAGGGCGCCGTAGCCACCCATCTAGCCCAGGTGGGCGCCGCACTCAACCCGCGGTTCTACGCGACCGCCTCCGCGCTCCGCCGCGGGATCATCCCGGGACAGGGGCCCGCACCGGTCACCCTGATGACCTTTCCGTTCTTCCATGTCGCCGCGTTCACCAGTTTCTACGCGGCGATGGCGGCGGGTGGTGCGCTCGTGCTCATGCGGAAGTGGGACGACGAGGAGGCGCTGCGGCTGATCGGCGAGCACGGTGTCACGCACTACGCAGGCGTCCCTGCCACTGCCCTCGAGCTGCTCGCCGCCGCCGCGCGGGCGGGCGACGAGCTGGCGAGCCTCCAGATGCTGAACACCGGCGGGGCCGCCGCCCCGCCCGACCTGGTTGCGCAGCTCACCGCCCGCTACGGCGAGCGGATCGAGCCGCGCAACGGCTACGGCCTGACCGAGACCAGCGGCGGCGTCCTGGCGAACTTCGGCGCGGACTACCGGCTGCACCCGGACAGCGTCGGCCGGCCGACCCCCACCACCGAGGTGCGGATCGCCGGACCGGCGGGTGAGGCACTGCCCGAGGGCGAGGTCGGCGAGCTGTGGCTGCGCGGCCAGTCGCTGGTCCGCGGTTACTGGCACAACGAGGCGGCGACGGCCGAGGCGTTCGCGGACGGATGGTTCCGGACCGGCGATCTCGCGCTGGTGCGTGACGGGCGGGTCAGTGTCGTGGACCGGCTCACGGACATGGTGATCCGCGGCGGTGAGAACGTGTACTGCGTGGAGGTCGAGGCCGTGCTCCACGATCACCCGGACGTCGAGGACGCGGCGGTACTGGGCGTGGCGCACCCGGTCCTCGGCGAGGAGGTTGCCGCGGTCGTCCGGCTGCGGCCCGGCGCCACCGTCACGGCCGACGGGCTGCGGGCGCACGTCGGGCGGACCCTGGCCGCGTTCAAGGTCCCGGCCCATATCCTCGTACGCGAAGAACCGCTGCCGCGGAACCCGACCGGGAAGATCCTCAAGCGTGAGCTGCGCGGGCCGGTCGACGACGAGGTGCGGGGGAGGGGGAAGAGGAGCGGGTAGGGGGAGGGGCGTGATCAGGAGCGGGTGATGCGGACCCGGTAGTTGCCCTTGGAGTCCTTGTCGACCACCGATATGCGTATCCCGTCCCTCCGGTCGGCGAATGTCTCGCCGGGCCGGAACGGGGCGTCGGAGAGTTCGGCGTGCACATTGGGAGACCGTGTGCAGCCCCCGCTGCCCTTCGTGCTGTCCGCGACGGAGACCGGCCCCTGGCCGGTGTCCACGTCGGAGCTCACCTTGTAGATCAGTACGCCGGGCCTGCAGACCGCCCGGTCGTTGCCCGCCTGGGTCCGTACCTCCACCGCGTAGCCCGACTCCGCGCTCAGCGGCACGAAGGCCAGTTTCACCCCGCCCCGGGTGGCCAGCGGCCCGAGGATGCGGTCGGTGGTGCCGCGTTTGGAGGCGCAGCTGATCTGATTGTTGTCGAGCCAGCCGAGCTTCCACTTGTGCCAGCCGAGCAGATCGTTGTTGGCCCCCCAGTCCTCGGACATGATGTCCCAGTGCCCGACCGAGCTGCCGCCCGCCATGGTGTAGAGGTCGGGCAGGCCGAAGACATGGCCGTTCTCGTGCGGCAGGACGCGGTAGCCGTTCTGTGCGTACGACCCGGAGCCGTCGTCCTGGCGGCTGTAGATGAAGGATGTGTTGGCGAGCGGGACGCCGTCCGCGAGCGGGGCGTCGTCGTTGCCGGAGAAGGTCACGGACAGGACGGTGTCCAGTGCGGAGGGGCCGGCGTTCGGTGTGACCAGGACATTGACCAGGTCGAATTCGCGGAAGTCCACCTTCTGGTCGGCGGTGGCCACGATGTCCTGCACCAGATGGCGGTAGCCCGGTTCGTACGGTGAGCCGCGGTCTATCCCGTACGCCGAGAACGGCAGCGGCATTCGCAGCCAGTTCCTCACAGGGGCTTCGGGCCGGTAGATGAGCCGGCCGTACGAACTGGTGCGGAACCAGGCGGTGGTCTGCGGGAAGAACTCGGCGAGCCGGCCCATCGCCGACCCCTGTCCCGGCGCGTCCGGGAAGTCGATCATCAGGTTGAGTGCGTGCACCTCGCCCGTGGACCGGGAGTAGCCGGCCGGCGTCGGCATGCCCTCCGACATCTGTACGCCCATCGTCGCGGTTATCCGGCACGGGCCGAGCCCCGCCGCCTCCCCGGTGGCCACCGGTCCGGCGGAGGTGTGACCGGAGAGCGGGAGCGTGCTGCTGGCCGAGGCTGTGGCGGCGATGACAAGGGTGGTTGCTCCAGCGAGTGCGAGGGTGTGGCGGCGGCTGCGTATCCGGTGGCGGGGCTGCTGCATAGAGTCGCCTTCCGGGGGTCCGCGGCAGCAGGCCGGCCTGACTGCGCTCTGCTGATCACCTTCTGGCGGGCGGTGCGCGGCCGCGCGTTGGGTGCGCCGATCGGTGGATTTCCCTGTTCGATCGATGTGACTCAGGTCACATCAAAGGTGGGAAATAACCGGGGACCCATTCCCCGTTTGAACCCGTGTCCCCATAAGCGGGGAGGTGTTCCCCGGTTGTACGCAATCGGGGTCGCCGCAAGAGCCGGCAAGAGCCGGCAAGAGCCAGCAAGAGCCGGCAAGAGCCAGCAAGAGCCGGAAGGGAAGGACTGCCGTCGTGGATACCGTCGTGAGCATCGCCGCCGAGACCGACACCGGGACGGCGCCGCGCCGCACGCCCCGCCCGCGGGCGGACGCGCTGCGCAACCGGGAGCGGATCGTGGCGGCGGCGCGCGAGATGTTCGTCGAGTTCGGGCCGGACGTGCCGCTCGACGAGGTCGCCCGCCGTGCAGGCGTCGGCAACGCCACGCTCTACCGGAACTTTCCCGACCGGGCCGCGCTGACCCATGAGGTCGTCCTCGCGGTCACCTCCCGCATCACCGGCCGTGCGGAGGAGGCGGTGGCCGAGGAGGCCGACCCCTTCGCTGCGCTCAGCCGCTTCGTTCACGCGGCAGCCGACGAACGCATCGGGGCGCTCTGCCCGATGCTGTCCGGCGGTTTCGACAAGTGCCACCCCGAACTGCTCGCCGAGCGTCGCCGCCTCGAAGAGGCCGTCGGAGGGCTCGTGGCGCGCGCCAGGTCCGCGGGGCGCCTGCGCACCGACATCGCCGTCGGTGACGTACTGGTCGGCCTCTTCCAGCTCACCCGGCCGTTGCCAGGCACCGCGTGCCTGGACATCGACCGGTTCACCCACCGTCATCTCCAGCTGTTCCTGGACGGCCTCGAGGCTCCGGCCCGGTCCGAACTTCCCGGTACGGCGGCAACCTTGGAGGATCTGCGGCGCCGGCAATGAGGCCCGCGCCGGGCTGCTGAAGCAGACGCTGTCCGGCTGCGTGTCCGACGCGCCCGCACCATCCCCGCCTCACGACTGACCTCACGTCCACTGCCACTTCTTCCAGCTCTCTCCCTTCGCACCTTTCACCCTCACCGTTCACCGGCCGGGACGGTTCACGTTCACGGTCACGGTCACGGTTCATGACCCTTCGCGTCCACGCGCGTCCTTAGGTGGCTTCTCCCATGTCAAAAACAGCTGATATCCGACTCCCTGACCCCAGTCGCTGGAAAGCGCTGTCCTTCATCGCGCTCGCGCAGCTGATGGTCGTGCTCGATGCCACGATCGTGAATATCGCGCTGCCGCACGCGCAGACGGCCCTGGGCATCACCGATGCCAACAAGCAGTGGGTCATCACGGCCTACGCCCTCGCCTTCGGCGGCCTGCTGCTCTTCGGTGGCCGGATCGCCGACCTTTGGGGCCGTAAGCGCACCTTCGTCGTCGGTCTGATCGGCTTCGCGCTGGCCTCCGCGCTCGGTGGCGCGGCCCAGAACCAGGGCATGCTGTTCGGCTCGCGTGCGCTCCAGGGTGTCTTCGGCGCCCTGCTCGCCCCGGCCGCGCTCTCGCTGCTCGCTGTGACGTTCACCGACGCCAAGGAGCGCGCCAAGGCGTTCGGTATCTTCGGGGCGATCGCCGGTGGCGGTGGCGCCGTCGGCCTGATCCTCGGCGGGTTGCTCACCCAGACGCTGAACTGGCGCTGGACCTTCTTCGTCAACATCCCGTTCGCCATCGTCGCGGCTGCGGGTGCGTACTTCGTGATCCGTGAGCCGGCCGGCAGCCGTAACCGCTCGTCGCTCGACATCCCGGGTGTGGTGCTCTCCGCGCTGGGCCTGGTCTCGCTGGTGTACGGATTCACCCGCGCCGAGTCCGCCGGCTGGTCGGACCCGCTGACCATCGGCATGTTCGTCGCGTCCGGTGCGCTGCTCCTGTCGTTCGTCCTGACCGAGGCCAGGGTCAAGTCGCCGCTGCTGCCGCTGCGCGTGGTGATGGACCGCAACCGCGGTGGCGTCTACCTCTCGCTGGGACTGGCCATCATCGCGATGTTCGGGCTGTTCCTCTTCCTGACGTACTACCTGCAGGTCGTCAGGGGCTACTCGCCGATCAGGACGGGCTTCGCCTTCCTCCCGATGATCGCGGGCATGATCACTGGTTCGACGCAGATCGGCGCTCGGCTGATGACGCGCGTCCCGGCCCGCAGGCTGATGGGTCCGGGCTTCCTCACCGCCGCCGTGGGCATGCTGCTGCTGACGCAGCTGCAGCTCGACTCCTCGTACACGGCGCTCATCCTCCCGGCGGAGCTCCTGCTGGGTCTGGGCATGGGCACGGCATTCATGCCGGCCATGTCGCTGGCCACGCACGGTGTCGAGCCGCGGGACTCGGGCGTGGCATCCGCGATGGTCAACACCTCGCAGCAGGTCGGCGGCGCGATCGGTACCGCGCTGCTGAACACCGTCGCCGCCTCGGCAGCGACGGCGTACGCCACCTCGCACGCCGCGCTCGGCGCCACCGATCCGCAGCTGCTGAAGATGCAGTCGCTGGTGCACGGATTCACCGGAGCCATCTGGTGGGCGGTCGGCATCCTCGTGGTGGCGTCCGCGATCGCGGTGACGTTCATCAACGCCGGACGTCCTTCGCTGACCGCGGTGACCTCGGGCTCCGGCTCGGGGGATGCCGACGGGGTCGAGGACGAGTTCAAGGTTCCGGTAGTCGCACACTGACGCGGGATGCGCGGCGTGGAGTCACTGAAGTGACGTGAACATGGGTCTGCCCCGGTTCCGCTCGGCGGAGCCGGGGCAGACCCGCGTCGGTAGGCGGTGGGTCGGCGGGGCGGGCCCGGGGGTGTCCGGCGGAGCGTGGCCGCCAGGACATCCCTAGCGCAGCCAGGGCAGATCCGCGTCCGTGCCGTCCGGCTCCAGGCCGGTAGCGATGACCTGCATGATCTCGCCGAACGAGCGCACCTGCTCCGGCGTGAGCCGGTCGAACATCGCCTGGCGTACGGCACGGACATGACCCGGCGCGGATCGGTGGAGCATCTCGTAACCCTCGTCGGTGAGGACCGCGTTCTGCCCGCGCTTGTCGGACGGGCAGTCCTCGCGCCGCAGCCAGCCGTTCCGTTCCAGCCGGGCGACGGCGTGCGAGAGCCGGGAGCGGGTGATCTTGACGTCCTTGGCCAGCTGGGTCATCCGCATCTGGCGCCGGGGTGCCTGGGCGAGCTGGACGAGCAGCCCGTAGTAGATGTGCGGCATGCCGGCGTCGCGCTGCAGCTGGCGGTCGAGGTGGTCCTCCAGGAGCGTGGTGGCGTGGAGATACGCGCGCCAGACGCTCTGTTCTTCGTCGGAGAGCCAGCGGGCCCCGCCGGTGGATGCCGTGGTCATGTGCTCCACTGTACGACCTTTTCTTGAAAGTTGAACTAGATGGAGCTAAGGTCTCTGTGGCCAGGAACTTGAAGCTTCAAGAAACTTCGCTTCGGGACTTCGAGGACCTCCGCAGAAGACGTGTCGTCAGTAGTAGTGGATGGGGAGTGTCATGACTGTCACCGCGGAGCGCATGCCCGCCCTCTATCTCTCCCACGGTGCGCCGCCGCTGGCCGACGACCCGGTCTGGCCCGGCCAGCTGGCCGCGTGGTCCGCCGGGTTGCCCCGCCCCGCCGCGATCCTCATGGTCTCCGCCCACTGGGAGGAGGCCCCGCTCGCCCTGGGCGCGACCGGGACCGTTCCGCTCGTCTACGACTTCTGGGGCTTCCCCGAGCACTACTACCGGGTGCGGTACGCGGCCCCGGGAGCCCCGCAGCTGGCGGAGAACGTACGCAAGCTGCTGCGCGGCGCCGGTACGCCGGTCCAGGACATCCCGGACCGCGGGCTCGACCACGGGGCGTACGTCCCGCTGGTGGAGATGTTCCCGGGCGCCGACATCCCCGTACTCCAGATCTCCATGCCGACGCTGGACCCGCAGAAGCTGATGGACATCGGACGCAAGCTCGCACCGCTGCGCGACGAGGGCGTATTGATCGTCGGCAGCGGTTTCTTCACCCACAACCTCGCCGCGCTGCGGCATGCGGGCGGCGGCAACCCCGGCTGGTCGGTGGAGTTCGACGACTGGGGACACCGGGCGCTGCAGGCGCAGGACATCGACGCGCTGCTCGACTTCGAGCACAAGTCCCCGGCCGGCCGGCTGGCCCATCCGCGCACCGAGCACTTCGCGCCGCTCTTCGTGACGCTGGGCGCCTCGGAGGGTGAGCTCGACCAGGGGCGCAGCGTCATCGACGGGTTCTGGATGGGGCTCGCGAAGCGGTCGGTGCAGTTCGGCTGAGTGGTCAGAGGGCCGGCGGGTTCAATTCGATCGAGCGGAGCGCGGCGGCCAGGGCCGTCGTGTCGCCGACGTCCAGCGCGGTGTCGGTGAACTTGATCGTGTGGTCGTCGCCGTGTGCCGCCGCCCGCGCGAAGATCTCGTCCGCGGAGATTGCCGACGGTGATGCGGTGTACGGGACGGGGTCGGCCGGGCTGTACGCGGCGGTGACCGCGGCGCTCGCGGCCCAGGCTGCGGCCAGGCTCTGGGGCCACAGGTCACGGGGGAGGGCGGGCAGCGTACGCAGCACGGCGTTGGGTGCGGTCGCGGCGTGCACCAGCATGATCGGTGCGCCATGGCCGTGGGTGGCGTAGCGGTGGGTCGCGGCCCTGACCAGCTCCGCCAGCCGGGCGCGCGCCACGTCCGGGTCGTCCGCGAACTGCTGCGGCCACAGCGGGAACGCGATGAGCTGCGCCAGCCGGTCGCGGATGCCGCCGCTCCGGTCGGCCACCGGCGGTACGGCGTCCAGCGCGGTCGCGGCACTCGTCGCGGGCACGAGCGAGGCCGGTGGGTTCAGCGCGGGCAGCAGCTGGTGGCGGGCGGCCCAGTAGCCGAGGCCGTGCGCGAGCTCGGTGATCCGGGGCGCGGTCGCTCCACCGCCGAGCAGGGTGCGCACGGCGTGGCCGACCCGGATCACGGGGTGGGTGGCGCCCGCGGCGATGCCCGGCAGCAGCCGCGGCCACCATTCGGTGAGGACCTCCTGCCAGGGGCGTCCGGCCGTCTCCTGCTCGAAGTACATCGTCCAGTCGGCGATCCTGCGCGGGTCGCCCAGGGCCTCGTGCCAGTTCTCCGCGGTGATCCGGGTCGCGGGGGCCGGCATGTCCTCCAGCTTGTGGCTGTAGTGGTCGAGCCAACGGTGGACGGCCGGTGCCTGGCCGTGCCGTACGAGCGCCTCGACGGCCATCGGGCCGTGATTGCTCAGCCAGCCGTTCCGCTCGGGACCCGCGGCGTGGAGCCGGTCCAGCGCCTCGTCGAGTGTGCCGGTGGGGTCGACCGGCACCGTGCCCGGTCCGCCTATGGAGTCTGTCCTGCCTGTCGTGTCCGTCATGCCGGAACACGCTAGGCGCGGGGCCCGCCGCTCGTAACGGGCTGCGGACCTACGCCGCGACCGCCGGGTCCTAGGCCTCCGGTCCCAGGTGCTTCTCGTACCAGCCCACGTCCCAGTACCTGCCGAACTTCCGGCCCACCGCGGAGTTCGTACCGACGTGGCGGAAGCCGAAACGCTCGTGCAGCCGGACCGAGGGGTTGTTGGGCAGGGCGATGCCCGCGTACGCGCGGTGCAGATCCTCGTCGGCGAGCGCGGCGAAGAGCGACTCGTACAGGAGTGTGCCGATGCCCTGGCCGGCGGCTTGTGGCGCGCAGTACACACTCACCTCCACCGACGTCGCATACGCCGTTTTGGGGCGGAAGGCGCTGCTGGTCGCGTAGCCCAGTACCGATGCGGAGCCGACAATGCGGACATCCTGAGCAACCAGAAGGCGGTGCGGGCCGTCTTCAGGGTGAGAGAGCAGCCACGGCATCCGCTGTTCGGGTGTGAAGGGGGCGGTGTCGAATGTGACCGCCGTCTCGCGTACGTAATGGTTGTAGATGTCCGTGAGCGTCGCCAAATCGCCTGCGACGCCCGGCCTGACCTGCAGCTCTGTGCGGAGTTCCGGCATGAATCCTCCCGTCTCGGCGCGACAGGGTACTGCATGATCGCGAAAATGAATGCGGGACGTGGGAATTCTGTCTGGATTCCAGTCGTTGTTTCCATCGGATGCAGGGCACCCGAGAGGGTGTCGCGACCTACTCAGCAAGGGAGCACGCATGGCAACCCGTGCCGTCGCCCGTCGTTCGTCCACCACTGGTGGGAGCAGCCGGGCAAGCAGTGTTCGCGCCGTGGGCGGGGAAATCGCCGATCGCGACCTGGTCGGCATGTACCTGGACGAGATCGCGCGTACGCCGCTGCTCGACGCCGCCAAGGAGGTCGAGCTGTCGCAAGCCGTCGAGGCGGGCGTATTCGCCCGGCAGGTTCTCGACGGTGTGGTGGAGAGCGAAGCCGGTGGAGCGACGCGTGAGGAGCTGGAGGCGCTGGTCGCCGAGGGCGAGCGCGCCAAGGACGTTTTCATCCGTTCCAACCTTCGACTCGTGGTTGCTGTCGCCCGCCGCTATCCGCGGGCAGGGCTGCCCCTGCTCGACCTGATCCAGGAGGGGAACGCGGGCCTGGTGCGCGCGGTCGAGAAGTTCGACTACGCCAAGGGCTTCAAGTTCTCCACGTATGCGACGTGGTGGATCCGTCAGGCCATCACTCGCTCCATAGCCGACCAGTCCCGTACGATCCGGCTCCCCGTCCACCTGGTGGAGGAGCTCGGCCGGATCCGCCGTGTCCAGCGCGAGTTCAACCGTGAGCACGGGCGCGAGCCCGATCACGCGGAGATAGCCGCCGAGCTGGACTCCACGGCCACGCGCGTCGGTGACGTCCTGGACTGGGCCCGCGACCCGGTCAGCCTCAACATGTCCGTGGACGACGAGGGCGAGACCCAGTTCGGCGATCTGCTGGAGGACACCTCCGCGGTGTCGCCCGAGCAGTCCGTGATGACGCTGCTGCGCAGCGAGGAGCTGGAGGACCTGATCGGCAAGCTCGACAACCGCACCGCGTCGATCATCCGTATGCGCTACGGCATCGAGGACGGCCGTGAGCGGACTCTCACCGAGGTCGGCAAGCAGCACGGTCTGACGCGCGAGCGGATCCGGCAGATCGAGAAGCACGCGCTGCTCGAATTGAAGCGAATGGCCCACGACACGGGTTTTGACGCTGCGGCGTGAGCCCGAGTCCAGTAGCCTCCGATATAGGCCGCTTCGTGCGGACCCCATGAGCTGAGTCCCGGCGCCCACCCCCCCTGGCGCCGGGGCTCATTTCTTTGCCGTCAGGGTGAGGAGAGTGCTGCCGCACGCGTCAGCCGGGCGCCCAGATCGCTCAGGAACTCCACCAGCTGCGGTGGCTCGTGCGCGGTGAACTCGCAGTCGACCAGTGACAGTCGGAGCGCCACCCACTCCAGCGAGTCCGCCATGACCGCACGCAGCCGGCAGCTGTGCTCGCCGGTCGGCTCCAGCGGGGCGAACGCCGGAGGCAGCCGAGCGGACACGAATTCCGCCGGGGCCGCGAAGCTCACCTCGACCGCCAGCTCCGGCTGCCGGCGCCGGATGGAGCCGCTGAGGAACGCCGCGGCGTCTCCCGTGGGCAGCTCGCGCGGTGTGAAGCGGGCCCCCGTGGCGAACGGCTCGCTCACCCGGTCGACGCGGAACGTACGCCACGCCTCGCGCCCCAGGTCGTACGCGACGAGATACCAACGCCACCCCGTGCTCACCAGGCGGTACGGCTCGACCTGCCGCTTCGTCTCGGTGCCGTCCCCCGCCCGGTACGCGAACCGCAGCCGCTCCCGGCCGGTGACCGCCGCCGCCATCACCGTCAGCGTGTGCGGATCGATGGTCGAACCGTCACCGCGGGTCAGCGGCATGGTCGCGTTCTGCAGGGTCGAGACCCGGTGCCGCAGCCGGGACGGCAGCACCTGCTCCAGCTTCGCCAGGGCCCGCACGGACGCCTCGTCGACCCCCTCGATGGCATGCCCGGCCCCGGCCCGCAGCCCCACCGCGATCGCCACCGCCTCCTCGTCGTCCAGGAGCAGCGGGGGCATGGCGGTGCCCGCGACCAGGCGGTATCCGCCGACCGAGCCGCGCGACGCCTCGACCGGATAGCCGAGGTCGCGGAGCCGGTCGATGTCGCGGCGGATGGTGCGCGGGCTGACGTCGAGCCGCTCGGCGAGCTCGCTGCCCGGCCACTCGCGCGGCGTCTGGAGGAGCGACAGCAGATTCAGCAGTCGTGCCGGGGTGTCGGTCATGGATCCAGGATGCCCATCCATTGGGTCATGACCTGACCTAATGGGCCTCTAACTTCTTCATATGACTTCTTCCGTATCTCTGCCGTCCACGGCGGCCGCTCCCACGGTGTCCTCGGACCCGTCGGACCGGCGCCGGTGGTTCGCGCTCGCCATCGTGATGACCGCGGCCTTCATGGACCTGGTCGACGTCACGATCGTCAACATCGCCATACCGAGCATCAAGCGCGACACCGGTGCCTCGTTCAGCTCGATCCAGTGGATCACCGCCGGATACGCCCTGGCTTTCGCGGCCGGTCTGATCACGGGCGGCCGGCTCGGCGACATCTACGGTCGCAAGCGGCTCTTCCTCATCGGCATCGGCGGCTTCACGCTGGCCTCCGCGCTCTGCGGCTTCGCCGCGAACCCGGAGATGCTGGTCGCCTCCCGCATCCTGCAGGGCGGCACCGCCGCACTGATGGTCCCGCAGGTGCTGTCGATCGTGCACGCCACGTTCCCGGCGCACGAGCGCGGCAAGGTCTTCGGTCTCTTCGGTGCGATCGTCGGCCTCGGCGCGGTCTCGGGACCGCTGCTGGGTGCGCTGCTCACCGAGTGGAACATCGCGGGCCTGGAGTGGCGGCCGATCTTCCTGATCAACCTGCCGGTCGGCATCGCGGGACTGGTCCTGGGCCGGAAGTTCATCACGGAGTCCAAGGCCCCGAAGGCGCTCCGCCTCGACCTGGTCGGTGTCGCACTGGTGACGCTGGGACTGCTGATGCTGCTCTACCCGCTGACCCGCGGGCGCGAACTGGGCTGGCCTCTGTGGGGGTACATGTTGATGGCCGGCAGTGTCCTGGTGTTCGCGGCCCTGGTGCTGTTCGAGCGGGAGAAGGCATGCAAGGACGGTTCGCCGCTCGTCGAGCTCTCGCTGTTCCGGGTCAGGAGCTTCGCGGCGGGCATCGCCGTCCAGCTGACCTTCGGAATCGGCCTCGGCATCTTCTTCCTGGTCTGGACGCTGTACATGCAGTACGGCCTCGGCTGGAGCGCGCTGCGGGCGGGCACGACCGGTATTCCGTTCTCGATTGCCGTCTCGTTCGCCGCCGGGATCTCCGTACAGAAGCTGGTACCCCGGTTCGGCCGCAAGGTCCTGCAGGCGGGCGCGCTGCTGATGGTCGCCGGGCTGCTGCTCTACATCTGGGAGTCCGACCGGTACGGCATGGGCATCACCTCCTGGCAGATGGCTCCGCCGCTGGTCGTCATGGGGATCGGGATGGGGCTGATTGTGGCCCCGCTGACGGACGCGGTGCTGTCCGAGGTGCCGAAGGAGCACTCCGGATCGGCGTCCGGGCTGATCAACACCGTGCAGCAGATGGGCTACGCGCTGGGGCTCGGACTCGTCTCGGTCGTCTTCTTCGGGTCGATCAGCGACCGGCTGCCGCGGGACGCGGTGGGCCCGGCGTTCGCCGAGGCGTTCCAGCACTCGCTGTGGTGGGTGGCCGGGGTGCTCGCGCTGATCTTCCTGGTGATGTTCGCGCTGCCGGCGCGACCGCGGCAGCACGTGGAGGGCGGCGAGGACGAGGATGTCCAGGACGCCGACGCCACGCCGGGCGAGGTGGCCAAGGAGGCCGCGCTGACGCGCTGAGTGTGTCTGCCGGCCGGCCGCGTGCCTGCCGGCTCGGTGCCCGCACCTCTCGGGGGGTGCGGGCACCTTTGCGTGCCAGGAGAGGAGCGGGCCTGTTTCGCGGGCTTCGGCGGGTGAGCGCCGTCGCCCGTCAGCAGATGCGCGTACGGTGCTCCATCGCCTCGCGCGCCGTCTGCTCGTCCCCGTACACCTCGCACATGTGGCGGCCGTCCGGCGTCGCCGTGTGCTCGACCTCCCACAGGCTCGTCTCGCTGCCGTCGAGCAGCAGGAACGCGTGCTCGTACAGCGTGAAACCGGCGTCCCGCCCGTCGACCTGGCACTGCCGGCCGAAGATCTGCGTGATGTGGTGGGCGAAGGCGGCCCGCAGCAGACGCGCGGTCTCCTCTCCCGGCACGTCGCCGTTCTCCGCGCGGCGCAGCACGCGGCGGGCGTGGTCCGCGGAGTTGTCCGGCGCGTACATCCGGGGCAGCGGGGGGGCCGGCGGCGCGGCCGTCAGGACCGTGAGTATCTCCAGGTCCGCCTGCGGGCCGTCGTCACCGAACGCCGGCATGTCGGAGAAGCCGCCGGCCAGCCGGGCGGCGGCGAGATGGGCGTCGGTCTCGTCGTCGTACAGCTCGTGGTGCTGGAGGTCGGGCTGCGTCCGGGACCGGGCGCCCGTCGCGTCCCTGGCGCCGCCGTGGACCAGCTCCCACAGGGTCAGGGCCGAGCCGTCGGCCAGCAGAAAGGTATGCCGGTAGGTCTCGCGGTGCAGTACGGAACTGTGGTGCGAGGAGTGCAGGGAACTGCTGTGGGCCAGTGCCGTGCCGAGTCGCTCGACCGTGCAGTCGGGCAGGTCGAAAGAGTTGAGTGCCCGTCGCAGGAGTCGCTCGAGGTGCTGCTCGGTTGTCTCGTACGGATCGCTCAAGGTGCTGTCTCCAGGCCGTCGCCGCGCGTTACATGATGCGTGCATAACGTAGTCCCTGGGTCTGACATTGAGACCGGGGTTCCGGAAAACGTACGGCACACGCAGATAGTTCCTGGCGTTTCGTCCGAACTTCCTTGTGCGCATGGCGAGTCGGCGGTCAGCGGGTGCCGTAGAGATCGCTGTACGCGGGGTACGTACCCGCGCCGGGGCGGCGGGCCTCGACGCTCTCGGCCGCCCGTACGGCCTTCACGACGGCGCGGGTCAGCACATCGGCGCCCGCCGCCAGGAGTTCGTTCAGCGCGATCGGGTTCTCCGGTGGCAGCGGCCGCTCGCCGGTGGCGAGCGCGAAGACCGTGTCCCCGTCGTTCAGCAGATGTACGGGACGCACGGCGCGCGCCAGTCCGTCGTGCGCCGTGCCCGCGAGCTTCTGCGCCTGCGCCCGGGTGAGATCCGCGTCCGTGGCGACGACGGCGAGCGTGGTGTTGAGCGGGGGGCTGCCGCCGGCGTCCCGCGCTTCGGCCAGTCGGCGCCCGGCGGCCCTGTGGACCTCCGCCGCGGGGTGTACGGGCGGTTCGGCGGCGCCGTACTCCCCGTACAGCACCCCGGTCACCGGATCGACCACCGAACCTGCCGCGTTCACCACGACCAGTACGCCGACCGTGATCCCCGACGGCAGCCGCACGCTCGCCGTGCCCACACCACCCTTGAGCTGACCGGCGACCGCTCCCGTACCGGCGCCGACCCCGCCCTCCGCGACCAGGGCCCCCGACTCCGTACCCGCCGCGGCCTCCACCGCGGCGCGGCCGGTCGAGGCGTCCGGGCGGGCCCGCCAGTCGCCGCCCCGCCCCAGGTCGAAGATGCACGCGGCCGGGACCACCGGCACCACCTGCGACGGATCGGGGCCGACCCGCACGCCCCGCCCCTGCTCCTCCAGCCAGGCCATCACGCCGGACGCCGCGTCCAGTCCGTACGCGCTGCCGCCCGTCAGGACGACGGCGTCGATGCGCTGCACCAGATTGCGGGGGTCGAGCGCGTCCGTCTCCCGGGTGCCCGGGCCGCCGCCCCGCACGTCGACGGCGGCGACCGCGCCGCCCTCGGGGGCGAGGACGACGGTGGTGCCGCTCAGCGCGGCGTCACCGGGCACCCGCGCATGACCGACCCGCAGCCCGGCGACATCTGTCAGCGCGTCCCTCCCGGCCGCGGGGCGGGCGGTCGGCGGCTGCGGCGCGCCCTGTTCCGGGCCCTGTCCTGTGTGCTGTCCGGCCATCGGGTGCTCCTCACGCGTGGGTCGGCGGGACGGAGGCGGACGCCGGCCCGCCCGGTGCCGGGCGCCGCGACAGTGCCACCCCGGCCGCCACGGCCGCGGCCGCCACCAGACCGGCCGCGAGGACCGCCCACTCCCCGGCGAACGTACACGCCAGGATCGCCACCGAGGCCAGCGGGAGGGGCAGTTGCTCCGCGCGGTCGCGCTTGAAGTGGCGGACGTGCAGCAGCCACACCGCCAGCAGGAAGATCGCTGCGGGGACCGTCACGGCGGCCGAGGCGGCCGCCGTCGACACGTGGGCCTTTCCGGTGGCCTGCTCCACCGCGACCTCGATGCCCGCGCCGATCGCGGCGGCGGAACCGAAGATCGCGTAGTGGCCGTATCCCCAGACGAACGCCTGCCTGCTGCCGCGGAGATAGTCGTGGATCGGCACGGCGAAGTAGATCCACCAGGCGGCGAAGACGATCAGCAGCCCGCCCGCGGCGACCGGCAGCAGTTCGCCGAGGGCCTTGTGCTCGTCGGCGGCCTCCTGGACAGCGACCGTCGCCGCGGCGATCGTCTCGCCGAGCACGATGATGGTGAACAGGCCGTACCGTTCGCCGATGTGGTGCGGATGCCAGCTCGTCCCGCGGTCGCGCTCGGCGACGGCCGGAATCGACAGCTCGCACAGGGCGAGCACCACGAAGACCGCGATACGGGTGCTGTTCATGCCGACAGGCACGAACAGCATGCCGATCCAGCCCAGTTGGCCCAGGACGATCCCGATGGCGTACCGCTGCGCGACCCTGCGCTCCGCGCCCTCGGTGCAGCGGGCCACCCGCAGCCACTGGCTGGTCAGCGCGAGCCGCATCACCACGTAGCCGATGACGCCGAGCGTCCAGTCCCCGTCGTCGAAGGCGCGCGGCACTCCGGCGGCGAGGATGAGCACACCGGTGATCTGGACGAACGTGACCAGGCGGTAGAGCGTGTCGTCGGTGTCGTACGCGGAGGCGAACCAGGAGAAGTTCATCCAGGCCCACCAGATCGCGAAGAACACGGTCAGATAGCCGACGATCCCGGTGCCGGGATGTCCCTCGGCGACTGCATGTACGAGACGGCCGCCCGCCTGGGCGACGGCGACAACGAAGCAGAGGTCGAAGAAGAGTTCCAGCGGAGTCGAGGAGCGGTGCTTGTCGGTGCGGCTGCGAGCGATCATCCGGGGCATGGGCCCCAGCACAGCAGACCACTCGGGTGGCGGGTGGCGGGACGCGCAGATCGCACGGGGAAAGCGCACCGCTTCACGTCCTGCACAGCGGACCGTCGCGCGCCCGGGTTTCGTGCCGCTGGGTGACGCGCTCACCCAGCCGGACGCCAGATCATGACCAACCACCTCATTCAGCCCTACGGTGGCCCGGTGACCGAGCCCCCAGAAGCCGTAGACGAAGGCGCAGCCGCCACCGCGCCGAACCCGGCCACAAATACGCCCGCACCGCCCGCCCCCGGCAGCGCCCGCACCGCGGTCCTCCGGTCCGTCACCTCCCGCGCGACCGCGGCCGGCGTCATCGTCTCCGTCCTGCTGGTCCTCGCGATCGTGGGCGGCAGCCGGCTTCTGGAGAACTTCGACTCCGCCCTCCTCCCGTATGCGGTCGCCACGGTTTTCCTCGCCTTCGGTGTCGCCTACCGCTACACGGTCTGGGTCTCCGCGCCCGGCGCCCGGCGCCTGTTCAAGCAGGGCTGGCGGAGCTTCTTCTCCATGGCCAACTTCCGTAGCGCCCCCACCGCCCTGCCGAGGATGATCGCCACCTATCTGGGCTTCCAGAAGTTCCTCGGCGCCCGCTCGTATGCCCGCTGGGGCGCCCACCAGCTGATCTTCTGGGGCTGCATCCTCGCTTCCCTGATCACCTTCCCGCTGACCTGGGGCTGGTTCACCTTCACCTCCGGCACCGGCTCGGGCCCCGGCTACGAGATGCGCATCTGGGGCTTCAAGATCATCGGCTTCGATTCGCTGAACGTCCTCGGCTGGCTGATGTTCCACGGCCTGGACATCGCCGCCGTGCTTGTCATCCCCGGTGCCTCCTACTTCCTCTGGCGCCGAATGAAGGACCGCGGCGCCATCACCGGCCAGCGCTTCGGCTACGACCTGGTGCCACTGATCGCCCTGATCGTCATCTCCGTGACCGGTCTGCTGCTCACTTTCTCGTCGATCTTCCTGCACGGCGGCGGATACGAATTCCTGGGGATCCTCCACATGGTGTCGGTGGTCTTCACCCTCATCTACATCCCGTTCGGGAAGTTCTTCCACATCGTGCAGCGCCCGGCCGCGGTCGGTATGCAGCTGTTCAAGTACACCGGCCGGCAGGACCAGGAGATCTTCAGCTGCCGTCGCTGCGAGGAACCCATCGACACCGGGCCGTATGTCGAGAACCTACGCGGCACCATGCGCGATCTCAGCCTCGGCTTCGACGAGTGGGCCGAATACTGCCCGCGCTGCAAACGGGTGCTGCGCGGCAGTGCCTATCTCTCCCATGTGAAGAAGGGCTTCAAGTGACCGCCGACCCCCGTCCGGTCGTCCCGCTCGACCCCTCCCTCGCACCACCCGGCACCCGGGCCTTCCGGGACGCCGGCGGCATCCCGGCCGACCAGTGGCACGCCGACCAGAACGGCGAGACGCTCGTCCCCACCCACTGCTGCTTCTGCGGCGTCCAGTGCGGGATGTATCTGCGCGTCGACCGCGGCGGCAAGGTCTTCGGCGTCGAACCCCGGAACCACGACATCAACCGGATGCGGCTCTGCCCCAAGGGCATCAATGCGTATCAGCAGGTCAACCACCCCGACCGGCTCACCGCCCCGCTGATGCGCCGCTCCCGCGACGAGGCGTTCCGCGAGGTCTCCTGGGACGAGGCGCTCGACTTCACGGTCTCCGAGATCAAGCGCATCCAGCAGGCCCACGGCAACGACGCCTTCGGGCTCCTCGGCGGCGCCAGCCTCTTCTCCGAGAAGACGTATCTCGTCGGCAAATTCGCCCGGGTGGCCCTCAAGTCCCGGCATGTCGACTACAACGGCCGGCTCTGCATGGTCAGCGCCGCGGGTGCCAACAAGCTCGCCTTCGGCATCGACCGGGCGGGCAACCCCTTCTCCGACTGCCTGCTCACCGACTGCCTGCTGATCGCGGGCTCCAACGTCGGCGAATGCTTCCCCGTGATGACCCAGTACGTGTGGGGAGCCCGGGACCGCGGCGCCAGCCTGATCGTCGTCGACCCGCGCGAGACCGCGATCGCCCGCACCGCCGACATCCATGTCGCCCTCAAGCCGGGCACCGACTCGGCCTTCTTCACCTCCGTCCTGAACGTGGTCATCGATGAGGGCCTCACCGACGAGGCGTATCTCGCCGCCCACGCCACCGGCTGGGACGAGGTCAAGGCCAAAGCCGCCGAGTACCCACCGTCCCGCGCCGCCGAGATCTGCGGCATCCCCGCGGAACAGATCGTCCAGGTCGCCCGCACCTTCGCCCGCGCACCCAAGGCCATGGCCTGGCACGCCCGCGGCATCGAACACCACTCGCAGGGCGTCGAGAACTGCCTCGCCGTGATCAACCTCTGCGCTGCCACCGGCCACATCGGCAAGCCCGGCGCCGGCTACGGCACCATCACCGGCCAGGGCAACGGGCAGGGCGGCCGCGAGCACGGCCAGAAGTCCGACCTCCTCCCCGGCGGCCGCTCGATCATGAACGAGGAGCACCGCCGGCAGATCTGCGAGATCTGGGGCATCGAGGAGTCCGAACTCCCGCCCGCCGGCACCTCGATGATGGAAATGGTCTGGCAGATGCAGCGCCGCGAGATCCGCGGCCTGATCGGCATCTGCAACAACCCCTTCGTCTCCCTGCCCCACTACCGGGTGGTCAAGGAGGGGTACGACGCCACCGAATTCCATGCCCAATTCGACTTCTTTCTTTCCGAGACCGCTGCCAACGCACATGTCGTCTTCCCCGTCACCACCTGGGCCGAGGACGAAGGGGTGATGGCCAACGCCGAGGCCCGCGTGGTCAAGCACAACAAGGCCCAGGACGCGCCCCCCGGGGTACGGACCGACACCTGGGTGATGTGCGAACTCGCCCGGCGGCTCGGCGCGGGCGACAAATTTGCGTTCGCCGACTCGCGCGCGGTCTTCGACGAGCTGCGGATCGCCTCCGCGGGAACCGTCAACGACTACTACGGCATCACCTACGAACGGCTGGAGGAGACCGGCGGCATCGCCTGGCCCTGCCCGTCCACCGACCACCCCGGCACCCCCCGGCTCTTCGAGGACGGCAGGACCTACCACCCCGACGGCAAGATCCATCTGCAGGTCGTCGACTGGCACCCGCCGATGGACCCGTACGACGACGAGCACCCCATGTCGCTCACCACCGGCCGCACCGTCGCCCACTTCCTGTCCGGCAACCAGACCCGCCGCCTGGGAGCCCTCGTCGAACAGACCCCGCGGCCCTGGGCCGAGGTCCACCCCTCCCACGGCTTCCGCAACGGCGAACCGGTCCGCGTCGTCACCCGGCGCGGCAGCGCGGTCTTCCCCGCCCTGGTCACCGAGGCGATCCGTCCCGACACCGTCTTCGTCCCGTACCACTGGCCGGTCCCCACCGCCGCCAACGCCCTCACCATCGACGCCCTCGACCCCCGCTCCAAGATCCCCGAGTACAAGGTGTGCGCCTGCCGCATCGAGCACGCCGAAAAGATCGACGAGGTCCCCGCACCTCCCGTCGCACCCGGCCATGTCGCCTACCCGGAGGCCCAGGTCTCCCGTACCGACCCGTTGCCGCCCACCGCCCCGCAGGGCCGTGGCACCTCGGAGAGGAGCTGAGGCCCGCATGATGGGCAGAACGATCTTCATCGACCCGGGGCGCTGCATCGGCTGCCAGGCCTGTGTCTCCGCCTGCCGGGAATGCGACTCGCACCGCGGTAAGTCGATGATCCACCTCGACTACACCGACGAGGGTCACTCCGTCGCCTCCCTTCCCACGGTCTGTATGCACTGCGAGGACCCGGTCGCCCCGTGCGCCGAGGTCTGCCCCGCCGACGCGATCCTGGTCACCGCCGACGGTGTGGTGCAGCAGGCCGACACCACCCGCTGCATCGGCTGCGCCAACTGCGTCAACGCCTGCCCCTTCGGCGTCCCGAAGATCGACCTCCAGGCGAAGCTGCAGATGAAGTGCAACCTCTGCTACGACCGCACCGCCTACGGTCTCGCCCCCATGTGCGCCACCGTCTGCCCGACCGGGGCGCTGTTCTACGGAACGGCCGAGGAGCTCCAGGCGGAGCGGCCCGGCGTCCAGATCGCCGACACCTTCACCTTCGGCGAGACCGAGGTCCGTACCGGCGTGGCCATGGTCGTCCCCGCGGACAAGGTCCAGTGGCCGGTGCCCGGCGGTCTTCCCGTCGTCGAGATCAACGGGAAGGACGTCCGCCGATGAGCGTCACCGAACAGCTGCCGGCCGGGGACCGGGGCTCCCACGGAGACCCACGCGAGGCCCTGCACGACCGGATTGCCGCCGACTCCCTCACCACCCGGCGCGACTATCTCCGGATCGTCGCCACTGTCTCCGGCGGACTCGCCATCGGCGGTCTCGGTGTAGCCGGCGGGATGCTCCCGCGCCACGGGGAGCCCGACGACGGCAAGGCCCCCGAGCCGAGAAGGATCACCGCTCAGCTCCTGCCCGGCGAGTCCATCGCCTTCAGCTACCCCGAGGAGGAGGACAAGGCGGTCGCCGTCCGGCTGGACGACGGAACCCTCGTCGGCTACTCCGCGATCTGCACCCATCTCGCCTGCGCGGTGCTCTGGCGCAAGGACCGCGGCGCGGAGGGGGAGCTCTACTGCCCCTGCCACGAGGGCGTCTTCGACGCCCGCACCGGAGAGGTCACCGCTGGACCGCCGCCTCGGCCCCTGCCCAAGGTGGCGCTCACCGAGGAGGCCGACGGCAGCGTCTGGGCCGTCGGCACCACCCGGTCCGGCGAGAGCATCGAGCACGGTCTGTGCCGCCAGATCGGCGAGGAACGGCCGGACCTCGCCGCGCGGATCGGCTGCCTCTCGGTCCGGGGCGGCGGAGTGGAGGCACCCCCGGCGCATGCTCCCGGAGCGCAGGCGCCCCGTACCGGGGCAACCGAAGCCGAGACCCCCGGCAGGCGGCCATGACCGGCGCCCAGCAGCCCGCCGACCCGGAGCGCAAGGGCTACCCGGAGTACCACGCCGGCAGCGCCCGGCCGGAGCTGAACCGCCCCGTCCGTGAGCGTTATCCGCAGATCCGCTCCACCAGTGGTTACGGCGACCCCCGGGTCCGCCGCACCGGTCCGGGCCCGGGAGCGGGCACCGACCAGGAACCCGAGCGCTCCTCGAAACTGACGGCCCGGCTGGCCCTTGCCATGACCGTCGTCATCGGCCAGCTCTGGGGTCTGACCGTCGTCGTCGACGAATGGATGGAGGGCAACACCGGAACGGCCTGGTGGGGTGCGGGGTTCCTCTGTCTGTCGTTCCTCGTCGCCCTGGGGCTCTGGATGCTCGACCCGAAGGATCGCTGACCGCCGCCGTACCCTGGTGGTATGAGCACCGCCCCCGCCCCCGGACCGCGCGATTCGAAACCGACGCAGCCGACAAACCCGACACAGCCGGAGCAGAGGAAGCCCAAGCCGGCTCTGATCTTCGACGATCCGCTGGACCAGCAGTCCGCGGACGATACGGACCGAGGGTGGGGCGAGCGGGCTCCGGCCGGCGGCAGCGCCGCCGACCTCGCGCGCTTCCTCGACGAGAAGCCACCCCACCACGTCTGAGCTATTCGTCGTGGCCGCGGCCCGGGTCCTGGCCGCGGCCCTCGCCCGTCGGACCACTGCGCTGCGAGACGAGCACGTCGCGGATCTCCTTCGGCACCTCCAGCTCGCTCACCTCCGGCGTCTCCTGCACGCCGTCCTCGGCAGCCTGCATCGCCGCTCGCCCGGCCGGATACTTGGCCATCGGCAGCACCACCATGAAGTAGACGACGGCTGCCGTGATCACGAAGCTGAGCGTGGCGCTGACCACCGAGCCCCACAGGATCCGGATGCCCTCGGTCGCCTCGCCCGTCTTCGGGTCCGTGACACGGGCCCTTGAGGCAGGAGCTGTAGTTCTCCAGATCCTTGCTGCCGAACGCACCGACGAGCGGATTGATGACGCCCTTGACGAACGCGTCCACGATGTCGGTGAACGCGGCGCCGATGACGACAGCGATCGCCAGGTCGATCACATTGCCGCGCAACAGGAAGGCCTTGAAGCCTTCCAGCAGACTGACCTTCTTCTTCTCGCTCACGGGTGAGTCTTCCTCCGCTTGCGCCGTAGGGGGAGCGAACTGGTCCGCAACCTACGGCAGTACGAGGCAAAACCACCCAATCTGCACCTTTCCGTCGGTGGCTTGGCAGCTCGTCAGCGCAAATGAGCTGGCGTGTCCGGTTCAGCACAGCGTCACCGCCAGCCGGGCCGAGATCCCTGCGCCGGCCAGCGACGCCGCCGTGCTCCGGGGCACGGACAGCACGACCAGCGCGCCGCCTTCCGCGAGGTCTCCGGCAAAACCATCGGCCGCCGTCCGCGGCACCGCCGCCACCCGGGCCCCCTTCGCCACCACCCTGGCGTCCGCCCCGGCGCCCCCGCCCGCGATCACATCGACGCGGTCGCCCGGCCGCAGCAGCCGTACCGTCGCGGCATCCGCGATCCGGACCGGCGCCGACACCAGCTGAACCGGCCGCCGCTCCTCTTCCGGCGCCGCGCCTCCCGGGCGGTCCGACGCCCCGCCGCCACCGTCTCCACCGGTCAGTCCCGCCGCGGCCAGCGCCGCAGCTGTCAGCGCCAGCCCGGCCGCCATGGCGCGGCGCTGCCGCCACACCGCCCGCCGTAACCGACGCCCACCACCCCCGCGAACCCGCAGCGGCGCGAACGCGGGTACCCCACAGGGCGGCGGCGCAGCCACCGGGGGACCGGGGACCGTCGGCCGGACATCGGACGGGGACGTGGTCGGAGAAACGGGCGAGAACATGGCCGACACCACCTGCCGTGAGGAGTGAGGAGCGCGAAGTCCGGTGTTCGGACGAACACCGACACCCCTCACGGTCCACTGTCCACGCGATTCCCGCCGGGCCCTGTGGACAGCACACGCGCTGTGGACAAGCCGGTCACCCACCAGCGCCCCGGCCGCCCCGCCCCTCTCGCAGAGCCACGATCGGAGCCGAGCCGGAGCCAGGACCGGCGCCTGGACCGAGCCCGGGCCGCACCCCCTACGGCAGCTCGATCCCCGTCTCGATCCCGTCCAGCGCATGCGCACAAGGACAGCTGCGTTCCCCTTCCGCAGGCAGCGCCGTCACCGCGTCGAACAGCACCGCCCGCAGCCGGTCCACATTGGCCGCGAACACCTTCAGTACGTCCCCGTGGGAGACACCCTCGCCCGCCTCGGCGCCCGCGTCCAGGTCCGTCACCAGCGTCATCGTCGTGTAGCAGAGCCCCAGTTCACGGGCGAGCACGGCCTCCGGATGCCCGGTCATGCCGACCACCGACCAGCCCATCGCCGCATGCCAGCGCGATTCGGCCCGGGTCGAGAAGCGCGGCCCCTCGACGACCACCAGCGTCCCGCCGTCCACCGGCTCCCAGCCCCTGGCGCGGGCCGAGGCCAGGGCAACCTTGCGCCCCGCGGTGCAGTAAGGGTCGGCGAAGCCCAGGTGCACCACGTTCGACGCCACCCCGTCCGCCCGGGTCTCCCCGTCGTAATACGTCTGCGTGCGGGCCTTGGTGCGGTCCACCATCTGGTCCGGTACGAGCAGCGTCCCCGGTCCGTACTCAGGACGCAGTCCGCCGACCGCGCACGGGCCGAGCACCTGACGTACGCCCACGGACCGCAGCGCCCACAGGTTGGCGCGGTAGTTGATGCGGTGCGGCGGCACATGGTGGCCGCGTCCGTGGCGGGGGAGGAAAGCGACCCGGCGGCCGCCGATCTCGCCGAGGAAGAGGGAATCGCTCGGCTGTCCGTACGGGGTGTCCACGCGAACCTCGGTGACGTCCTCCAGGAAGGAGTACAAGCCCGAGCCGCCGATGACACCGATCTCTGCGTTCACCATGCGATCACACTAGCGGGGCTGTAAATGCCGAAGGCCCTGCCGATCGGATCGGCAGGGCCTTCGGACGAAGTGTGAAGATGCGGTACCTCGGCTCAGGCGGCCGACGTACCGCTCGACGACGACGCGGAGGACGACGCCGAGGAAGAGGAGGAAGCGGACGAAGACGCGGGCGACTTCGAGTCCGACCCCGTCGAGGAAGTCGACGAAGCGGAACCGGATGCCTTCGCGGCCGCCGAAGCCGGCGCGCTGCTCGACGAGGAGCCGCGGCTGTCGTTCCGGTAGAAACCGGAACCCTTGAAGACAATGCCGACCGCCGAGAACACCTTCTTCAGGCGTCCCTCGCAGTTCGGGCACACGGTCAGAGCGTCATCGGTGAACTTCTGCACCGCCTCGAGGCCCTCGCCACACTCGGTGCACTGGTACTGATAGGTCGGCACTTGATCCTCCTGGCACTCTGACTCAATGAGTGCTAACGACGCTCCATACTGACGTATTCCGCTGGATCAGTCCACCGTGACCGGCTCTCGGTGAGCGACACCACGTGCCACGGTCCGTCCCGGAGCTCTCGGTGTCAGCCGCGAACGCAGCGTCACCAGGGTCACGAGCGCCAGTACGGTCCCCACCAGCGGCACCACGAATCCGGTGCTCGCGCCGTGGGCGTCCGCGAGCCGTCCGGCGACCGTCACCGCCGCCGCCTGTCCGAGCGCGACCGCACCCGTCAGCCAGGTGAACGCCTCGGTCCGCGCGGACGCCGGAACCAACGCTTCGACGAGCGTGTATCCGCTGATCAGCGCGGGTGCGATGGAGAGTCCGACGAGCAGCCCGAGCCCGGCCAGCAGCGGCACGGAGTGCACGGCCCACAGCCCGGACGCGGTCAGGGTCAGCGCCGCGTACCCGGCGATCAGCCTGCGCCGCGGTCCGCTCTTCCAGGCGATGGCACCGCAGGCGATCCCGGCCAGCATGTTGCCGGCCGCGAAGATCCCGTACAGCAGGCCGTTCGCACCGGGCCGGCCGATCTCCTCGGCGAATGCGGTCAAGGAGACCTGCATGCCGCCGAAGACGGCGCCGATCCCGAGGAACGCCACCGCGAGCACGCGTACACCCGGTACGGACAGGGCGGAGGTGTGCCGTCCGGAGGCGTCGGACGTGGTGGCGCGGACCGCGGGCTGGGTCCGGCGCTGCGCCGCGAAGAGCAGGCCGCCCACCAGCGTCAGTGCGGCCTCCGCGATCAGTCCGGCTGCCGGATGCACCCCGGTGCACAGGGCTGTGGCGAGGACCGGGCCGATGACGAAGGTGAACTCGTCCGTCACCGACTCGAAGGCGGCGGCGGTCGGCATCAGGGGCGAGGCCTTCCGGCCGGGTGCCGCGCCCAGCAGGGCCGCCCAGCGGGCCCGCACCATCGGGCCGATCTGCGGGACGGACGCACCCGCCGGCACGGCGGCCAGGAACAGCAGCCACAGCGGTGCGTCCGCGAGTGCGAGTGCCGCCAGCACCGATACGGACGCCGCGTGCACGAGGACTCCCGGCAGCAGTACGGCGCGCTGGCCGATGCGGTCGGCGAGCTTGCCGCTCTGCGGGGCGAACAGCGCCATGGAGACACCGGTGACAGCGGCGACGGCGCCCGCGCTGCCGTACGAACCGGTGATGTGCTGCACCAGCAGGACGATGCCGATGGTCAGCATCGCGAAGGGCTGCCGTGCGGCGAAGCCCGGAAGGAGGAAGGTCCACGCACCGGGGGTGCGCAGCAGTTGCCCGTAACCGGGGCGGTCGGAGACCGTGGACGCCACGGTCCATGCCTTTCTGCCGCCTGGTAGCCATGCTCCCGTCCGGCGGTCCGCACCTGTGGGTGCCGGCCTTGGACGGGAGCTGCCGAGAGCTGTCCTCTTCGCGCGGAACTGCGGTAGATGCCGGGCGCTCGCAGCAGAGGCGGAGGACGCCACGACCGCCATACGGTCGCGCCAGCTCTGCGTCAGGCAGAGTTGGTCGATCCGGTGTTGACCGGATCTATCGATCTTTGTCGATCACGTTTCCTTCATGCTACAGGTCAGGATGCGGTGCGTGCCTGTGATTGCGCGCGATCAGACCTTCGTAGCCTCGGATCAGTGGTGCGTCCTCGTCCTGCCGATCCCATCGGCGCCGCCGTCGGTCCCCAGCCATCCGGCCAGCTTGCCGCCCTCGCCGACCGCCCGCAGCCGGGCCTCGGCCGCGTCGCGCACCGGATCGGTCGCGACGACCAGCAGTTCGTCGCCCCGCCGCAGCATGGTTGCCGGTCCGGGCACGAAGCTCTTCCCGTCCCGTACGACGAGGGTGACGGCCGCTCCGGCGGGCAGCCGCAGTTCGGCGATCTCCACGCCGTGCATCTTCGATCTCCCGGGGATCGCCACCGACAGCAGATGCCCGCGCAGTCGCTCCAGCGGCGCCGACTCGATACCCAGGTCGGTGGCCTCGGAAGGGTCCTCGGCGATCTTCAGGGCCCTGGCCAGCCAGGGCAGGGTCGGCCCCTGGATCAGTGTGTAGACGACGACGAGCACGAAGACGATGTTGAAGACGCGGGTGGAGCCCTCGATCCCGGACACCATGGGAATGGTCGCCAGGATGATGGGGACGGCGCCGCGCAGTCCCGCCCATGACATGAAGGCCTTCTCCCGCCACGGCATCCGGAACGGGATCAGGGAGATGAAGACCTCCAGCGGGCGCGCCACCACAGTCAGCACCAGACCCACGATGACCGCGGGCCAGAAGTCGTCGAGCAGGTCGTGCGGGGTGACCAGCAGCCCGAGCAGGACGAACATGCCGATCTGGGCCAGCCAGCCGAGCCCGTCGGCGAAGCCGCGAGTGGCCGGCCAGTGCGGCAGCTTGGCGTTGCCGAGGAACATCGCGGCCAGATAGACGGCCAGGAAGCCGCTGCCGTGGACCAGGGCGCCCGCCGCGTACGCGGACACGGCGATCGCCATCACCGCGATCGGGTAGAGGCCGGACGCGGGCAGTGCCACATGACGCAGTCCGAACGAGCCGAGCCAGCCGACGGTGACGCCGACGGCCGCGCCGATCGCCAGTTCCAGGGCGATCTCACCGACCAGCACGTACCAGCTGTCCACCGGCCCCTTGGTCGAGAAGGCCACCACCAGGATCACCACGGGGGCGTCGTTGAATCCTGACTCGGCCTCCAGCACACCGGTGATCCGGGCAGGCAGTGGCACCTTGCGCAGCACGGAGAAGACCGCGGCGGCGTCCGTCGACGAGACGACCGCGCCGATGATCAGCGACTGTCGCCAGTCCAGGCCGACCAGATAGTGCGCCCCGGCCGCGGTGACGCCCACGCTCACCGCGACGCCGACGATCGACAGCATTGCGGCGGCGGGCAACGCCGGCTTGATCTCTTTCCACTTCGTGCCGAGGCCGCCCTCGGCCAGGATCACGACAAGGGCGGCATAGCCGAACACCTGGGTCAGTTCGGCGTTGTCGAACTTGATGTGGAGGATCCCGTCCTGCCCGATGGCGATCCCGATGCCGAGATACAGGAGCAGGCTGGGGAGCCCGCTGCGGGACGAGATGCGCACCGCCACGACGGCGACGAGCAGGACGAGCGAGCAGACGAGCAGGAGTTCGTTGAGCGCGTGGACAGTCAGTGGCCGTTCCTTCCCTGCGTACGCCTGCCGAATCGTTCTCCGGCGGCCGGTACTTCATTACCTTACCTAATCTTTAACGCTTTCTTGACGCGTTCGAGTGCTCGTGCGATCGCTCCCCGATTCGATGCATCCCGATACCGCGTCGGACCCGCTTCGGTGCTGCGCCTATGGTTGCTCCTGCACTCCCAGGACCACCCTGCCCCTCGAAGGACAGCGATGCCCGCCAACACAACCGCCTCTTCCGGCTCTTCCGGTTCTGCCGGTGCGAAGACCGGCAAGAAGAAGGGGCGACGCGCCCGCCTGATCGTGATCGTCCTGGTGCTGGCGCTTGTCGCGGGTATCGGCTACGGCGCGTACTGGTCCGTAGCGACCGTGCGCGCCTCGTACCCGCAGACGAACGGGTCGGTCAAGATCGACGGCCTCGCCGCCAACGTCGACGTCAAGCGCGACAGCTATGGAATCCCGCAGATCTACGCGGACTCCGACACCGACCTGTTCCGCGCCCAGGGCTTCGTACAGGCTCAGGACCGCTTCTGGGAGATGGACGTCCGCCGTCACATGACGGCCGGCCGGCTCTCCGAGATGTTCGGCTCCGGGCAGGTCGAAACAGACGCCTTCCTGCGGACGCTGGGCTGGCGCAAGGTCGCGCAGAAGGAGTACGACACCGTCCTGTCCGCGGACACCAAGAAGAACCTCCAGGCGTACGCGGACGGGGTGAACGCCTACCTCAAGGGGCGCGACGGCAAGGACATCGCCGTCGAGTACGCCGCGCTCGGCCTCACCAACGACTACAAGCCGACCAAGTGGACCCCGGTCGACTCGGTCGCCTGGCTGAAGGCGATGGCCTGGGACCTGCGCGGCAACATGCAGGACGAGATCGACCGCTCGCTGATGACCAGCAGACTCAGCAAGAAGCAGATCGAGGACCTCTACCCCGCGTACCCGTACGACAAGCACCGGCCGATTGTCGACCAGGGTGCGATCTCGCCGGTCACCGGCGCGTTCGACCCGGCCGCGACGTCGTCCACCGGCGTCGGCGCGAACACCGTGCAGGGCGCCACCGAGGGCCTGAACACCCAGCTCTCCTCGCTCTCCGACACCCTTGACGAGATCCCCGCGCTGCTCGGCCCGAACGGCAACGGCATCGGATCCAACTCCTGGGTCGTCTCCGGCGCCTACACGACCACCAGCAAGCCGCTGCTCGCCAACGACCCGCACCTGGCGCCGCAGCTGCCGTCGCTCTGGTACCAGATGGGGCTGCACTGCAGGCAGCTCTCGGCGACCTGCCGGTACGACACCGCCGGGTACACCTTCTCCGGCATGCCCGGTGTGATAATCGGTCACAACCAGGACATCGCCTGGGGCTTCACCAACCTCGGCGCGGACGTCACCGACCTCTTCCTTGAGAAGGTCTCCGGCGAGGGCTACCAGTACGACGGCAAGGTGAAGCCCTTCGTCACCCGCAAGGAGACCATCAAGGTCGCGGGCGGCGAGAGCCGGCACATCACCGTGCGCGAGACGAACAACGGTCCGCTGGTCTCCGACCGCAGTGGCGAGCTGGAGAAGGTCGGCCAGAAGGCCCCCGTCACCAACGCCGCGCCGGACCGCGGCGACGGTTACGCCGTCGCCCTGAAGTGGACCGCGTTGGAACCGGGTCACTCCATGGACGCCGTCTTCGAGCTCAACCGCGCCAAGGACTTCAAGACCTTCCGAGCCGCCGCCGAGCACTTCGAGGTCCCCTCGCAGAACCTCATCTACGCCGACACCAAGGGCAACATCGGCTACCAGGCCCCGGGGAAGATCCCGGTCCGCAAGGCGGGCAACGGCACGATGCCGAGCCCCGGCTGGGCGTCGTCGTACGGCTGGGAGAAGAACCCGATCCCGTTCGACAAGCTGCCGTACGAGTACAACCCGAAGCGCGGCTACATCGTCACCGCCAACCAGGCCGTCATCGACGAGAAGAAGTACCGCCCCATGCTCACCAAGGACTGGGGCTACGGCACCCGCAGCCAGCGGATCAACGACCTCATCGAGTCGAAGATCAAGGGCGGTGGGAAGATCTCGACCGACGACATGCAGAAGATGCAGATGGACAACACCAGCGAGATCGCCGCACTGCTGGTGCCCGAGCTGATGAAGATCAATGTCTCCGACAAGAGCGTCCGCGAGGCACAGAAGCTCCTGGAGGGCTGGGACTACACCCAGGAGCCCGACTCGGCGGCCGCCGCCTACTTCAATGCGGTCTGGCGCAACATCCTCAAGCTGGCCTTCGGTGACAAGCTCCCCAAGGAGCTGCGGGTCAAGGGCGAGTGCCTCACCGTGCTCCCGGCCGACAGCACAGGTCCGGTCGACGAGCAGGACAAGCCGGTACGCGAGTGCGGCCAGCGCGACACGGACTCGGCGCAGCCGGACGGCGGCGACCGCTGGTACCAGGTGGTCGCCGGTCTCATGGACGACGAGAAGAACGACTGGTGGCAGTCGCCGGAGAGCCGCAAGGACAAGGCGACCGAGACCCGTGACGAGCTCTTCGGCCGCGCCATGGAGGATGCCCGCTGGGAGCTGACCGCCAAGCTCGGCAAGGACATCTCCACGTGGAGCTGGGGCCGGCTGCACCAGCTGACCCTGAAGAACCAGACCCTCGGTACCGAAGGCCCCGATGTGCTCCAGCGGGCCCTCAACCGCGGCCCGTGGAACCTCGGCGGCGGCGAGGCCGCGGTCAACGCCTCCGGCTGGAACGCGGCGGGCGGCTACGAGGTCATCTGGGTCCCGTCGATGCGGATGGTCCTCAACGTGGGGGACTGGGACAAGTCCCGTTGGGTCAACCTCACCGGTGCCTCCGGGCACGCGTTCAGCGCGCACTACACCGATCAGACCGACAAGTGGGTCAACGGCGAACTGCTCGACTGGTCCTTCGGGACGAATGCGGTGGCGAAGGCGACGAAGGACACGTTGACGCTCAAGCCGTCCTGACGCTCAAGCCGTCATAGGAAGACGGCGGGCCCGGGGCGGTTCCGGCCGGGCTCAGACGGTGAAGCGCCGCGCTCCGGCCGGTGTCACCACGGCATCCACGGGGTGGTCGTGCGGTTCCACAGGAACCTGCGCGACCACCTCGTTGTCGTAGAGCAGGACGACCAGCGCCGGATGCGCCCCGGCCGCCGCGAGCCGGGCCAGCACCCGGTCGTACGAACCTCCGCCGCGGCCGAGCCGCATCCCGCGCCCGTCCACCGCGAGGCCCGGCAGCAGGACCACGTCCGCGTCGAGAACGGCGTCCGGCCCGAGCCGCGGACCGTCCGGCTCCAGCAGTCCGCGGGCTGCCGGAACGAGGCTGTGGCCACCCTCGTACGCGGCCCAGTCCAGGTCGTTGTCCGCGAGGAGCACCGGCAGCAGCACCCGTACGCCCCGCGCGTGCAGCGCATCCAGCAGTGGGCGGGTGCCCGGCTCGCGTCCCACCGAGACATAGGCGGCGACGGTCCGGGCCTCGGCCAACTCCGGGAGATTTACTGCACCACGGGACAGAACCATCGCGGCGTTGTTCACGTCTTCCCTGTTCAGGAGGGATCGCGCGGCAAGCAGTTCACGCCGCAGGGAGGCCTTTTGGGGCATGTTGGTGTTCAACGGGCACCTGCGAATCTCTCGTGTGTACATATATGAGTACAAAATTAACCGGACGCTCATCTTCCGCCCATGGGTACCGGTTAGGGTTGCGCGCATGACTCAGTCGCACCCCAGGATCAGCAAGGCTGTCATTCCGGCCGCAGGGCTAGGTACGCGCTTTCTGCCGGCCACCAAAGCCACTCCCAAAGAGATGCTGCCTGTCGTCGACAAGCCCGCGATCCAGTACGTCGTCGAAGAAGCGGTGGCGGCCGGCCTCTCCGACGTACTCATGATCACAGGTCGCAACAAGCGCCCCCTCGAGGACCACTTCGACCGCAACTACGAACTGGAGTCCGCGCTCACCCGCAAGGGAGACGCCGAACGGCTCCAGAAGGTCCAGGAGTCGAGCGACCTCGCCACCATGCACTACGTCCGCCAGGGCGACCCGCGCGGCCTCGGCCACGCCGTGCTGTGCGCCGCACCGCACGTCGGCGACCAGCCGTTCGCGGTCCTCCTCGGTGACGACCTGATCGACCCCCGAGACCCGCTGCTGGCCCGCATGGTCGAGGTCCAGGAGCGCGAGGGCGGCAGTGTCGTCGCGCTGATGGAGGTCGAGCCGGAGCAGATCCATCTGTACGGCTGCGCGGCCGTCGACGCGACCACGGACGGCGATGTCGTCAGGGTCACCGGCCTGGTCGAGAAGCCCGACCCGGCGGACGCGCCCAGCAACCTCGCCATCATCGGCCGCTATGTCCTCGACCCCGCCGTCTTCGACATACTGCGCAGGACCGAGCCGGGCCGCGGCGGCGAGATCCAGCTCACCGACGCCCTGCAGCTGCTCGCCGAGGACGAGAAGATCGGCGGCCCCGTGCACGGTGTCGTCTTCAAGGGCCGCCGCTATGACACCGGCGACCGGAGCGACTACCTCCGCACCATTGTCAGACTCGCGTGCGAACGTGAGGACCTGGGCCCGGACTTCCGGACCTGGCTCCGCAGTTACGTCACCGAGGAGATGTAGCACTTTGAGTAGCACGATCTGGTCGGTGGACGAGCACCTGAAGGACATCCTCGCCGCGGTACGGCCGCTCGAACCCATCGAGCTGCAACTGCCCGAGGCCCAGGGCTGCGTCCTCGTCGAGGACGTCATGGTGGAGATCGCCCTGCCGCCCTTCGACAACAGCTCGATGGACGGATACGCGGTCCGCACCGCCGATCTCGAGGGCGCCAGCGAAGAGTTCCCCGCGGTGCTCACGGTCATCGGTGATGTCGCGGCGGGCAGCGACGGACTCTCCGGCGGCCAGACCGTCGGCCCCGGTGAGGCCGCCCGCATCATGACCGGCGCCCCGCTGCCGGCCGGTGCGGAGGCCGTCGTCCCGGTCGAGTGGACCGACGGCGGTACGGGCGGCGGCGCGGCGGGCACCATGCGCGCCCACAGCCATGCCCCGCAGGACGCGGGCGGCGAGGTCCGCGTCCACCGCCCCGTCGCGGCCCGCGCCCATGTCCGGGACCGCGGCAGTGATGTGCAGCCCGGCGATCTGGCCCTGCGGGCCGGTTCGGTCATCGGACCGCCGCAGATCGGGCTGCTCGCCGCGATCGGCCGCTCCACCGTGAAGGTGCGGCCCCGGCCGCGCGTCGTCGTCATCTCCACCGGCAGCGAACTGGTGCAGCCCGGTGAGGAACTGGCCGGCGGCCAGATCTATGACTCGAACAGCTTCGCGCTGACGGCTGCCGCGCGCGACGCGGGAGCCATCTCCTACCGGGTCGGCGCCGTCACCGACGACGCCGACATGCTCCGCGCCACGATCGAGGACCAGCTGATCCGCGCCGACATCATCGTCACCACGGGCGGCGTCAGCGTCGGCGCGTACGACGTGGTCAAGGAGGCCCTGTCCTCCGTCGGCGACGCGGACGAGCCGGGCAGCGGCATCGAGTTCCGCAAGCTCGCGATGCAGCCGGGCAAGCCGCAGGGCTTCGGCTCGATCGGCCCCGAGCACACACCCCTGCTGGCCCTGCCGGGCAACCCCGTCTCGTCGTACGTCTCCTTCGAGCTGTTCGTACGGCCTGCGATCCGCACGCTGATGGGCCTGAAAGACGTGACCCGCCCGACGGTCCGCGCCACGCTGAAGACTGACAAGGCGCTCGCCTCGCCATCCGGCAGGCGCCAGTTCCTGCGTGGCACGTACGACGCCGAGGAGGGCACCGTCACCCCCGTCGGCGGCTCCGGATCGCATCTGATCGCCGCCCTCGCCCAGGCGGACGCGCTGATCGTGCTGCCCGAGGACGTCACCTCCGCGGAGCCCGGCACGGTCACCGAGGTGATCCTGCTCCGCTGAACGCGACCCGGTGGCGGTACGGTATCTGCCGCTGTGCCTTACCGGGGGACACCCCCCGGACCCCTGGCCGCACTCCGGTGCAGGCCGAGCGGGCAACGGGCGCCCTACCGCTAGGCGGAGTTCAGTGAGTACGCAGAACAGGCTGACGCATCTCGACGAGGCGGGTGCGGCCCGGATGGTCGACGTGTCCGAGAAGGACGTCACCGCGCGCGTCGCCCGCGCCAGCGGCAGGGTCCTCGTCTCGCCGCGCGTCGTCGAACTGCTCCGTGGCGAGGGAGTCCCCAAGGGCGACGCCCTCGCCACCGCGCGTATCGCCGGGATCATGGGCGCCAAGCGCACCCCCGAGCTGATCCCGCTCTGCCACCCGCTCGCCGTCTCCGGCGTGAAGATCGACCTGAGAGTCGCCGACGACGCGGTGGAGATCCTCGCCACGGTGAAGACGACGGACCGCACCGGCGTCGAGATGGAGGCCTTGACGGCCGTCTCGGTCGCCGCGCTCACCGTGATCGACATGATCAAGGCGGTCGACAAGAGCGCGGTCATCACGGATGTCCGGGTCGAGTCGAAGTCCGGCGGCAAGTCCGGCGACTACCGGCGCCCCGCGACAGAGGGAGCGGACGCATGACGGCGCCCGACGCGGTGGCGCCCGGTGGCCCGGACGGGACGGCGGCGGCCGGCGGCGAGCATGCGGCGTCGCTTCCGGACCCGCACGCGCAGGGCGCGCCCCTCGACGGTGCGCCGCCCGCCCCCCGCACCGCGCTCGTCGTGACCGCGTCGAACCGCGCCTCGGCCGGTGTCTACGCGGACCGGGGCGGCCCCCTCATCGCCGAGGCGCTCGCCGCTCTCGGCTTCGCCGTCGACGGGCCGCAGGTCGTCCCCGACGGTGACCCCGTCGAGCAGGCTCTGCGGACCGGGGTGGCAGCCGCGTACGACGTCATCGTCACCACCGGCGGAACGGGTATCTCACCGACCGACCGCACCCCCGACGCCACCCGTCGCGTCCTCGACCACGAGATCCCCGGCATCCCCGAGGCGATCCGTGCCGAGGGCCGTGACAAGGTCCCCACAGCCGCGCTCTCCCGTGGGCTCGCCGGAGTCGCGGACCGCACCCTCATCGTGAACCTGCCGGGCTCCACCGGCGGGGTGCGCGACGGCCTCGCCGTCCTCGAACGCCTTCTGGTGCACGCCGTCGATCAGCTCCGCGGCGGCGACCACCCCCGACCCGGGAGCCCGAGCTGAACGTCCCGACCTGGCCGGTGATCCTGACGGACGGCGCGATCGCCCTCCGGCCGATAAAGATGCGCGACCAGCGCGAGTGGCGGGAGGTCAACCGGCGCAACCGCGACTGGCTGCGCCCCTGGGAGGCGACCGTCCCCCCGCCCGGCCCGGGCGGTCCGGTGGCCCGGCGCCCCACGTACCGTCAGATGGTCCGCCACCTGCGCTCCGAGGCGAACGCCGGCCGGATGCTGCCCTTCGCCATCGAGTACGAGGGGCGCCTGGTCGGGCAGTTGACGGTCGCCGGGATCACCTGGGGTTCGATGTGCTCGGGCCATATCGGCTACTGGGTGGACCAGGACGTGGCAGGCCGCGGTGTGATGCCGACCGCGGTCGCTCTCGCCGTCGATCACTGCTTCCGGTCGGTCGGACTGCACCGCATCGAGGTGTGCATTCGGCCCGAGAACGGGCCCAGCCGAAGGGTCGTGGAGAAACTCGGATTCCGCGAGGAAGGGCTGCGGCCACGTTATCTCCACATCGACGGTGCCTGGCGGGACCATCTGATCTTCGCGCTCACCGCGGAGGAGGTGCCGGACGGGCTGCTCCGGCGCTGGCACCAGGCACGACCCGGGACGCCGCGCTAAATAAAATGAATGTTCGAAATTGATCGCCGTGTGACCGCTAACGAACGTGCAATCGCCGACTGTTGATCCGAACAATCACAAAAAAAGTCCGTGATATCAGCCAGATCGTGCGACACACCGGGCCAATTGGCGGATGCCTCCGTGCAAACCCCTCTACGGTGTGAGACGTGAGCAGCAGCGGCCTCATCTATGCAGTCATCGTCGGGGCCTGGGCCGCCTACTTGGTGCCGATGTGGCTCCGCAGGCAGGACGAGCTCAATGAAGCCCGTCCGACGGAACGCTTCAGCACCGCCATCCGGCTGCTGTCCGGACGGGCGGCGATGGAGCGCCGGTACGCCAAGGAGCTGCGGGAGCGCACTGCCGAGGAGGCGGAGCCCGACGCCGACCCGGACGTGGGCACGGACCGAGTGGATTCCGTGGACGTCCGGGCCTTCGCCGCGCCGCCGGCGCATACCGAAGCCCGTCTGCACGTTCCGGTGCGCGCACCGGAACGTGCGGCTTCCACGGCGCGGGCGTCCCAGGGTTCCCAGGAGCGGCAGGTTCAGGAAGGGCCGGCACACGCGTCCGCGCCCGTGCCCGCACGGCGTGCGCGTCCGGGTGGGATCGATGCGGAGCGCGCCCGGCGTGCCCAGCGCTCGCAGGTGCTGGCGCGCCGTCGGCGCACCACCTCGGTCCTCTTCCTCGCCTTCACCCTCGGCGCGGTCGTCGCGGCGGTCGGCGGCCTCCACTTCCTGTGGGCCCCCGCGGTGCCCGCCGTGCTGCTGAGCACGTACATCGTGCATCTGCGCGCCCAGGAACGACGCCGGTTCGCCTTCACCATGGACCGGCGCAGGGCGGAGGTGGCGGCGCAGCACCTGCGCGAGAACCGCCACCGCAGGCACCAGCCCGCGGTCACGGCCCCTGCCGAGCCCGACGAGGAGCCCGAAGCGCGCCACCCCGAGCCCGAGCCCGCCGCCACGGTCTCCCCGCAGGAAGCGGGCCGCCGCGCGCTGGTCGAGCAGACGGACCACGCGGAATGGGTCGACCAGCAGCGTGAACGCGACCGGGCCCAGGGTGACAGTTGGGAGCCGGTCCCGGTCCCGCTGCCGACCTACGTCACCGCGCCCGTGGCCCCGCGCACCACGGGCGGCGTCGAGGTCGGCAACCCCGAGACCTGGAGCGCGGCCCGCTCCAGCACCGCCGAACCGGCACAGCCGGGCACCACGACTCCCACCGCACCCCCCGTGGACCCGGCCCCGCGCCAGCGCACCAACCAGTCCCGCCGCACCCGTGACCGCGGCCGGACCCCGCTCTTCGACCAGTACGAGGACGGCGACCGGCCCCGCGCCGCCAACGAGTGAGACCCGATGCCATGCCGACCCGGCTGACCAGCGGGGGAGCGGATTTCCGAGCACCCCTCCGAGGGTGCTAGAGTTTCACTCGTTGCAAGGGCCTGTGGCGCAGTCTGGTAGCGCACCTCGTTCGCATCGAGGGGGTCTGGGGTTCAAATCCCCACAGGTCCACCGCAGCTCAGAGCCCCTACCGGGGAAACCCGGTAGGGGCTCTTTGGCGTCGTACAGCAGCGAAGTACAGCAATTACGTCTGATCTTGTGCACCGAGGTGCTTGCCCAGCTTCTTGAGAGCCCGCCGCGTGGCCTCGGACGGGATATGGGTGTAGACCTCCATCGTCACCGCGATCTTGCTGTGACGAAGGATCTGCATTGCGGTGCGGGGGTGCACGTCGAGGGCGGCGAACAGTGACCCGCAGGTGTGCCGGGTGTCGTGCAAGCGGATCTTGCGGACAGTGGCAGCAGCCGACCGCGCGGCGAAGGCTCGGTTGAAGTTCCGCGGCTCGATCGGGGTTCCGTACCGCGTCGTGAACACGAAGTCCGAATCGGTCCACAGCTCACCAGCCGCCCTCTTGGCGATCTCCTGAGCCTTCCGGCGGAGCCGCAGCGCAGTGACGCAGATCTCAGGCAAGGGCAGGGTGGCCGACGACGCCTCGGTCTTGGTCTCGTCATGCACCAGCTGACGGTTGATCCGCTGGAGTTGAAGCGCGACCGTGATCTCCCCCGCGCCCAGGTCCACGTTCTTCCACGTGAGGCCCAGCACTTCCCCACGCCGGAAGCCGAGTACGAGGATCAGCACATAGGCCGGGTATAGCGGGTCAGCTGCCTTCCGTGCGGCTTCCAGGAAGGTCCGCGCCTCCTCGACCGACCAGGGTTCGGGCTTGCGCTTCCTGCCCGATCGGACCTTGACCAGTCCGGCGACATTCTTCGTGATCAGTTCTTCCGTCATAGCGCTGGTGAGTGCCGATCGGAGAACTGTCCGGGAGTCCTGGACGGTGCGTCGTGACGGGGTCTGACCGCAGCACTGGCCGATGGCACAGCAGCGGCGCTGATCAGCAGGCCGCTTCTCGTCCTTGCCCTGAACACAGCACTGGCACTGCTCCAGCAGGTCATTGATCCAAGTGCGCACGTCGCGGACGGTGAGCTTGTCGAGCCGCTTCTCTCCCAGGCCAGGGGCGATGTAGAGGCGGACATGCATGGCGTAGGTCTCGGCGGTCTTCGGCTTCAGATCTGCCTGCACCACGTCCTTGAGCCAGTACACGAGGTGCTGCGCGAGCGTCGGCGAGCTGGTGGCCACCGGTCCCTTGCTCGCTTCAGCATGGAGCTTGACCCACTTCTCATGCACGGCAGCCCTTGTGGGCCCGTAGACGTACTTCCGCTTTCGGTTGCCTTCGGGAGTGTCTACCCACACGTACGCGGCGAAGCCGTTCCGGTACGGATAGATGGAGCCTTCGCCGTTGCCGTGCTTACCGCTCATGCCGACCACCTCTCAGGGCCCGAGGTGATGCGCTGGGGGACTGTAAGAAGAACGGCTCTGTCCCGCAATCGGTGGTGACCGTACGTCACTGTGTGTCAGGCTGGGGCGTGCCTGAGGTCAACGCCCTTGTGGGTGTGGTGTTTTCGGGTCTGTCTGCCCTGGTCATCGAGGGTGTGGCGGATGAGGGTGAGCTGGTCCGGGTGGTGGCGCGTACCCGCGATGATCCGGTGCCGTGTCCGGTGTGCGGGACGCCGACCGGGCGGGTGCACGGCTTGCACGGCCGGACGGTGGCGGACGTGGCGGTGGACGGCAGGCGGGTGGTGGTGTCGGTGAGGGTGCGACGCCTGGTGTGCCCGGTGCTGAACTGTCCGCGGCAGACGTTTCGTGAGCAGGTGCCCGGCCTGCTGAGGCGCTACCAGCGCCGGACGAACCGGCTCACCGAGCAACTCGGCAGCGTAGTCAAGGAGTTAGCGGGCCGGGCGGGCGCCCGCCTCTCCCGGGCTCTGGCCACTGCGGTGTCGCGCTCGACCGCCCTTCGGATGCTCATGCGACTGCCGCTGCCTCCGCGCTGGGTGCCGCGGGTGTTGGGCGTGGACGACTTCGCGCTCAAGCGCCGCCACCGGTACGCCACCATCGTGATCAACGCCGAGACCGGCGAGCGGATCGACGTACTCCCCGACCGCAGCGCGGACACCCTTGAGGCGTGGCTGCGCGAGCATCCCGGCGCTGAGATCGTCTGCCGGGACGGCTCAGGCGCCTACGGCGAGGCCATACGCCGGGCCCTGCCCGCCGCGGTGCAGGTCAGCGACCGGTGGCACCTGTGGCACAACCTCTGCGACAAGGCCCTGGCCGAGGTCCGCTCCCACAGCTCCTGCTGGGCCACCGTCAACCCACCCCGCCCCGAGGGAACACGCGGTCAGACCACCCGCGAACGCTGGCACCAGGTCCACGACCTCCTCGGCAAGGGCGTCGGCCTGCTCGAATGCGCCCGCCGCCTGAACCTCGCCCTCAACACCGTCAAGCGCTACGCCCGCACCCAGGAGCCCAACGCCCTGCGCCGGGCCCCGCAGTACCGGCCCACCCTCGTCGACCCCTACCGCGACCACCTGCGCGCCCGCCGGGCCGCGGACCCCGCCGTCCCCGTGCTTCAGCTCTTCCGCGAGATCAAGGAACTGGGCTACACCGGCAGCCTCAATCTTCTCTACCGCTACATCACCCAGGGCCGGGCTGAGGGCGAACGGCCCGTCATCACCCCGCGCCGCCTCGCCCGCCTTCTCCTCACCCGCCCTGACGACCTGCGGGACAAGGACGCCGAACTTCTGTGCGAACTCACTGCCGCCTGCCCCGAGATGACCGAACTCGCGTGTCTCGTCAAGGAGTTCGCCGAACTCCTCACCCCCGCCACCGGCAACGACACCAAGCTCACCGAGTGGATCACGGCCGTCCGTGCCTGCGACCTGTCCCACCTGCACGCCTTCGCGAACGGCCTCGAACTCGACCGCGCCGCGGTCAACGCCGGCCTCACTCACCCCCACCACAACGGCCGCACCGAGGGCGTCAACACACGCACCAAGAGGATCATGAGACAAATCCACGGCCGAGCCGGATTTCCCCTACTCCGCCACCGCATCCTCCTCCAATGACCACCACATAGCGCTACCACCGATTACGGGACAGAGCCGTTGATTGGACAGTCCCCCTTGACGCCCTGAACCACGCCCGCTCCACGGTGTGTGGGCCGAAGGCGGACGGGATGGGAGCAGGGGTGAGTGGTGGTTGATGTGGCCGCGCAGGCGCGGCAACGACGACGGACGCCACGGTACGCAGTGGTATGCCACGGGTTGTCGACGTCGGTCGTTGCCGGGGCGGATCATGATCCACTCCGCACGATGGACTCGCCTGAAAAGCGGAAGGTCGCCGGTTCGACCCCAGGCCCAGCCCTGAAAAGGGAAAACGCCTCTTCCGAGGATGGCGGATTCCAGGGATCGTCGCAACACGTGATCACTGATGTGTGGCGGCGAGCAGTTTATGCAGATGCTCGGCTGGGGTCTCCCAGCCGAGCGTTTTGCGCGGGCGGCTGTTGAGTTCAGCGGCCACGGCGTCCAGGTCCTCACGGTTGTGCCGGGACAGGTCGGTGCCCTTGGGGAAGTACTGCCGCAGCAGGCCGTTGGTGTTTTCGTTGGAGCCGCGTTGCCAGGGGCTGGCCGGTTCGCAGAAGTAGACCGGCATGCCGGCTGCGATCGTGAACTCGTGGTGGCGGCCCATTTCGCTGCCTTGGTCCCAGGTCAGGGACCGTTTGAGGTGGCTGGGGAGGCGGCTGACCGTCTCGACCAAGGCATCGCGGACGAGGTCGGTGGCGCGGCCGTTGGGCAGGTGGACCAGCATGAGGTAGCGGGTGCTCCGCTCAACGAGGGTGCCGATGGCCGAACCGCTGTCCTTGCCGATGATCAGGTCGTGTTCCCAGTGGCCCGGGACAGCCCGGTCGGCAGCCCCTGCCGGACGCTCGCTGATCATGACCATGGGGTGCGCGTAGCGCGGCCGACGCTGCTGCACCTGGCGGCGGGGCTTGCGCACGGCTCGCCCGGTCCGTAGCGCGCGGGTCAATTCCCGACGCAGTTCTCCGCGGCCTTGGACATAGAGGGCCTGGTAGATCGTCTCGTGAACCACGTGCATCTCCGGCCGGCCGGGGAAGCGTGCCCGCAGAGCCTGGCCGATCTGCTCGGGACTCCAGCGCATCGTCAGGTGGTACTGGATGAAGTCCCGCAACTCGGTGTTCTGGCCGATCTTGCCAGGCTTCGGGCGGGGCCGGCGCTGGTCCGCACGGCGCTGAGCCGCGTAGGGGCGATAGGTCCACTCGATGCCTCGCCAGAGCGCGCCATTGCGGCGTATCTCGCGACTGATGGTGGAGGGGCTACGACCAAGTTCGGCTGCGATCTGCCGAATCGACGCCTTCTCACGCAGCCGGTCGGCGATGTGGATGCGGTCCGCGTCACGCAGATAGCGCGACGGTCCGCACGGGTGCACCGTCGGCCGCATCGCGGGCGGTGCCCCCTTCCGGTTCCCGGTCGGATTGGTTCCGTGGCGCCAGCGCTTCCCGGTCCGACGGTTGATGCCGAGGATTCGACAGGCCTCGCTGTTGCTCACGCCCTGACGCATGAGCAGGAAGTATGCCTCCCGCTCACGCGTCAGTTTCTTCGAGCCCTGCGGCCCCCGGTTTTCCCGGATCTTGAAGTCCATCGCACCCCTTGAGCTGGGGTGTTGCGACGATCACTAGAACCCAAGGATTCTCGGAGGGGGCGTTTTGATGTTTCGGATTACCTCGTGTGTTTGGCGTCGGCATCCGTCCGGGCCAGCGCCGCGTCGAGCGTGGCGTACTCGGCCTCCTCGATCGCGGCGCCGGCGAAGTCGATCGCGTCCAACGCGTAGGACTCCGCATCGTCCGCCGCACGGTCGGCACGCTTCATGTCGCGTTCCGCCTTCCGGTCCCCGATGTCGGACTTCACGGACTGGACGTGCTCCTGCCACTTGGTGCCCACATCCGCCAGCGAGGCGGAGGCCTCAGCCTTCTTCGCCGACACGTCGCGCTGGAGCTTGTCCGCCCGCTGTATCGAGTCCCGCTTGGCCTTGGTGACCGAGTCCGACAGTCGCTTCCTGTCCTCGGAGATCGCGTGCTGCACCTTGTCCTGCGCTTCGTGCGCCTTCTCCGAGAGCTCCGCCATGCGGTCGGTCGACTTTGACATGAAATTCCAGCCTTTCTGACGAACAGGGCCCCCCTCGATCCGATCGGAACACGCGGCGCGCACAAGCGCACCCGCGGGCGCTCTCCGCAACCGCCATCCGGGCGATCCGATCGAGGCTATTCCTCACCGGGGCGTCACCGACGACGACCGAACCCGCGCCCACCCCCCCACCAATGAGGTCATTGTGTGCCCCTCGCGTGCCCGACAGGGCGGGAAATCACGGGGACTAGCGGCGAATCACGGGCGCCACGCCACAGAGCGGCAGGTCGGCCATGTCCCAGGTCAGGCCGCATCCGCATACGTGGTCTTCCAAACTGGGGCTCTGGGTGACTGGAGCCGGAGGGTCCTTCCGCGGCTGGCTTGGAGGGGCCGTCATGTGCGTCGGATGACCAGCACCGCCACGTCGTCGAGGTGGTCTACCGCCACCGCGGCGTCGAGGATGCGGTCGGCGGTCTCCTCGGTGTTCAGTCCGTCGTGGAGGGCCGCGCCAGCCAGGGTTCCGGCTCGCTCCAGTCCGGCTTCCAACGTGAGGCCCGGTCCTTCGACCACGCCGTCGGTGACCATGACCAGCGCGCTGTCCTTGTCCAGGGTGAAGGTCTCCTCGTCGTACTCGGTGCCGGGCAGGACTCCGAGTACCGGCCCGCCCGTCAGCTCGCGGATGCTGTGGCTGCCGTCCTTGCGCGCGCACAGCAACGGCACATGGCCGGCGCTGGTGCCGGTGACCTGTCCGTCGTCCGGGTCGATATGCAGCATGGTGCAGCTAGAGAATCGTGCCGCGCCCATCGTGACGAGCAGTTCGTTGGTGCGCGTCAGCACGGTTGCGGGATCCGGTTCGCGGGCGGCGATCGCGCGCATGGAGGCGCGCACCTGTCCCATGGCTGCGGCGGCGTCCACGTCGTGCCCTTGGGCGTCGCCGATCTCCAGGGCGATCGCGCCGTCGGGCGTGACGAAGGTGTCGTACCAGTCTCCGCCGATGTCCAGCCCGTCGCGGCTTGGTCGGTAGCGGGCGGCGACCTCCAGGCCCGGGAGGTGCTCGGGCAGTGTGGGGAGCATGGTCTTCTGCAGCGCGGTGGCCAGCTCGACTCGTGCCTGCTGCAACCTGATGCGCCGCAGTGCCTGGCCTGCCAGGTCGGCCAGCGTGCCCATGAGGGTCCGCTCATCCAGGGACGGCCGGTATCCGCTGCGGTACGTCATCTCCCACGCTCCGAGTGTCAGATTGCCGCTCTCGCTGAGGGGCGTGATGGAGATGGTGTAGTCGGAGCCGAGCCGGGCGAGCCACGGCAAAGATGCCCCGTGCGGCCAGCGACGGATGTAGTCCTCCTGGTCGGGGACGAACTGCGGCTTGCCGGTGCGGATCGCCTCCGGCAGCGGGCTCGGATGGTCCAGCGACATGCCGTGCAAGGCCTGCGCCTCCCGCATGGATATCCCGGCATCGGTGGACACGCGCAGCCGGCCGTCGTCGACAAGTGCGAACAGGACGCCGGTGGCGCCACCTCCGCCCTGTCGGTCGGCGCAGGCCGCTCAGAGCAGCTCGGCGAGTCCGAAGCCGAGCAGCCCCGCGGCCCAGGACCCGAGGCAGGTCCAGAAAGCGGGCCGGCCGTACGGAAGAGCGCGCACCGCGGCATTGAAGCGCTGACTCTGCTCGATCCTCCCCGGAGAGGGGTAGCGACCAGTGGCGAGGATCAGCCACCCGATCGACGACATGCCGAGCGCGATGAAAATGATGGTGGCGGCGCCCACCACCGATCCTGCATCTCGCTCCATGTAGATGGTGCCGTTGTCCCGGACCTCGATCCGGTCTCCCGGCTGTGCCTCGTCGCTGGCGAGCCAGTGCTGCGGGTCGGTGTCCGAGCCATCGGCGGCGCTGAAGTCCCCCCAGCATCGCCGGGTCTCGCGCCTGTCGTCGGCGTCGCGGTCACTGTCGGTGTACGAGACGTCGATCTGGCAGTCGGCGAACGGGCCGTGGTCGTCGGGCTGTCCATGGGCGGACAGATCGCCATGGAGTTCCACCGTCTGCACCGGGCCCGGGTCTCCGCGCTGGTCCTCGCCGACACCTCCCCGGTCGCCGAGACGGAGGACGGCAAGGTCTTCCGGAATCGGATGGCCGACCGGCTGCTCGCCGAGGGGCTGGACGGGTACGCGGACGAGGTGATCGACAAGATGATCGCCCCGTACCACGTCACCGGGCTGCCGGACGTCGCCGCGCATGTCCTCGCCATGATGCGCACGACCGCGCCCGAAGGGGCTGCGGCGGCACTGCGGGGCCGGGCCGAGCGGCCCGACTACCGGGAGTCGCTCGCCGGGGCCGAGGTGCCGGTGCTGATCGTCGTGGGCGCGGACGACACGTACACGCCGGTCGCGGACGCCGAGGCCATGCACCGGATGATCCCGCACTCCGCGCTCGTCGTCGACCGCGCCGGGCACCCGCCGAATGTGGAGCAGCCGGAGCGGTTCAACGCCGCGCTGCTCGGGTTCCTCGGAAGGCCCTAGGCCGGGGCAGGGCCTGGTTCACGACTCCTGGAGCGGTTTGGCGAAGCAGAGGCTGCTCTCGTACGTGCGGTAGTAGCCGAACTTCTCGCAGGGGGCATAGCCGCTGGAGGTGTACAGCGCTATGGCCTCCGGCTGCTGGTTACCGGTCTCCAGCACCATCCGGGTGCGGCCCGCCGCCCGTGCGTCCGCTTCGAGGGCGGCGAGGATGCGGCGGGCCAGGCCCTGTCCGCGGCCCTCCTGGATCACGAACATCCGCTTGAGCTCGGCGTCGCCGTCCGAGTAGCCCTCCCCGTTCCGGTCCTGCGCGCGCCACCCGCCGGTCGCGACCGGTGCGCCCGACTCGTCGTAGGCGAGCAGATACAGACCGTTCGGCGGCCGGAACATCGACGGCTCAAGGGGTGTGACATCGCCCTCGTCCCCGTAGCGTTCGGCATACTCGAGCTGCACCTCGTCGTTGAGTTTGACGGCGTCGGGATGGTCGAACGACCGTGGCTGGATATGCATACGGAATATGGTACATGTATGCGGAGACTGCTTGTCGGTATTGTGCCGGGATGCTCACCGTGACCAGCGTAAATGTGAACGGGCTCCGCGCCGCCGCGAAAAAGGGCTTCATCGACTGGCTGGCGCAGACCGATGCCGATGTGATCTGCCTGCAGGAGGTGCGGGCCGAGCCGCAGCAGCTCGCCGCCGAGGTGCGTGAGCCCGACGGGTGGCACACCGTGCACGCACCGGCCGCCGCCAAGGGGCGGGCCGGGGTCTCGCTCTACACGCGCCGGGCGCCGGAGCGGGTGCAGATCGGGTTCGGCAGGTTCGGGGACGCCGGGAGCGAGGAGTTCGACGACAGCGGCCGGTACGTCGAGGTCGACCTGCCCGGTGTCACGGTGGCGAGCCTGTACCTGCCCTCCGGCGAGGTCGGCACGGAGCGACAGGACGAGAAGGAGCGCTTCATGGGCGCCTTTCTGCCGTACCTGAAGGGACTCGGGGTGCGGGCCGCGGCCGACGGCCGCGAGGTGCTGGTGTGCGGCGACTGGAACATCGCCCACCAGGAGGCCGACCTGAAGAACTGGAAGGGCAACAAGAAGAACTCCGGCTTCCTGCCGGAGGAGCGGGAGTGGATGACCCGGGTCTTCGGCGAGGCTGCGTACGTCGATGTGATGCGGGCGCTCCACCCCGACGAGGAAGGGCCGTACTCCTGGTGGTCCTACCGGGGACGGGCCTTCGACAACGACACGGGCTGGCGCATCGACTACCAGGTGGCGACGCCCGGTCTCGCCGGGCGTGCGGTGAAGGCATGGGTGGAGCGGGCCGCCACACATGACGAGCGGTGGAGCGACCACGCGCCGGTGACGGCCGTCTTCAACCTGTAAGGGCGCGGCGGTAGCTGCTGCCGTCCCTGGGGCGGGCCAGCAGGCCCGCCACCACCAGATAGCGGCGCAGCGCCGAGTAGTCGTCGTGCACCGTCAGCAGCGCCTCGTTGACTTCGCGCTCGCTGTACGTGCGGTCCGGCTCGAACAGCGTCCGGGTGAGGTGGACGAGCAGCTGTTCGCGACGGGCCGGCTTGCGGGGGATCGCGGTCAGCCGACCGCGGGAGAACAGGGCGGCAACCCCGTGTGAGCTGCTCTGATCGTTGTCGGGCATGAGCGGAAGCCTGGCGCACGGGAGGGGTGCGGGCAACGCAATTTCGGGTGCAGGCTCCAAGGGCTACGTCTCCGGTGCCTCCGGCTCCGAGGGCTTCGGCCGGGTGGCGTTGTCGCGGCGCAGCCTGCGGTCGAAGGCCATCGAGAGTTCTGCGTCCACCACCGCGCGGGCGAGCGGGCGGAGTTGGGGCGGTTCCGGCTCCGTGGAGTGGGCCCGCATCACCCCGACGAAGAGTTCGGCGAGCGCGTCCGCGTGTTCGCGGACTTGGCGGCCCGCCGAGAGCACCGTGGAGAGCGGCACCCCTTCCCGTACCAGCTCCGCCGACACCTCCAGGAGGCGGCGGCTGATGTGCACGATCTCGTCGCCGTCGGTGGCGAGATAGCCCAGGTCCAGGGCGGTGGCGAGGTTCTCCGGGGTGACCTCGCCCTCGAAGTAGTCCGCGAGCTGTTCGGGTGTGAGACGGACCGGGGTCTCCTCGGTCGGTTCGCCCAGCCCCAGGACTTCGGCGACATCGCGGCCGCTCTCGAAGGTCCGGGCCAGGTCGGCGATTCCGGTGAGGGTGTGGCCGCGTTCCAGCAGGCCGGCGATCGTCCGCAGCCGCGCCAGGTGGTGGTCGTCGTACCAGGTGATGCGCCCCTCCCGGCGCGGTGGCGCGATCAGCCCGCGCTCCCGGTAGAAGCGCACGGTCCGTACGGGGATGCCGGCCTCCTTGGCCAGCTCCTCCATGCGGTATTCGCGGTGCTCGCGTCCTTCAGCCACAACGGAACCCTATGTTGTACCGCCAGTAACTTTCCCTTGCCCGACCCCTACCCATCGGTACGGAGCCTGCTCTACTCTCCCCACAATGCCAGTGATTGCTGGCAGAGTCGTGTGACGTACCGCGGGAGGCGGCAGCATGGCCCAGCACGAGCATGTGCGCGTGGCGGTGATCGGATCCGGATTCGGGGGCCTGGGCGCCGCGGTCCGGCTGCGCCGCGAAGGCATCACCGACTTCGTCGTCCTGGAACGCGCCGACTCCGTCGGTGGCACCTGGCGCGACAACAGCTATCCGGGCTGTGCCTGCGACGTACCGTCCCACCTCTACTCGTTCTCGTTCGCCCCCAACCCGGACTGGCCGCGCACCTTCTCCGGGCAGGAGCACATCCGTGCCTACCTGGAGCGCGTCGCCGACACCTTCGGGCTGCGTCCGCACATCAGGCTGGGCCACGAAGTGACGATGATGCGGTGGGACACCGACGAGCTGAACTGGACGATCGAGTCCGCGAACGGGACCACGATCGTCGCCGATGTCGTCGTCTCCGCGACCGGCCCGCTCTCCGACCCGAAAATGCCTGACATCCCCGGTCTCGCCGACTTCCCCGGCAAGGTCTTTCACTCGGCCCGCTGGGATCACGACTACGACCTGGCCGGCAAGCGCGTCGCCATGATCGGCACCGGCGCCTCCGCCATCCAGATCGTGCCGTCGATCCAGCCGAAGGCCGGGAAACTGACCCTGTTCCAGCGCACTCCGCCGTGGGTCATGCCGCGCATGGACCGCAGCATCAGTGGTGTCGAGCGGTGGCTGCACCGCACGCTGCCGTTCACCGGCGCCGCGCGCCGCGGACTGCTGTGGGGCATACGGGAGTTGCAGGTCGGCGCCTTCACCAAGCACCCGAACGAGCTCGGTCTCGTCGAGAAGATGGCCAGGTCCAACATCGCGCGGGCCATCAAGGATCCGGCACTGCGGGCCAAGCTCACCCCCTCGTACCGCATCGGCTGCAAGCGGATCCTGCTCTCCAGTACCTACTACCCGGCTCTCGCCCAGCCCAATGTGGATGTGGTCGCCTCCGGGCTGACCGAGGTGCGCGGCTCCACCGTCGTCGCCGCCGACGGTACGGAGACCGAGGTCGACGCGATCATCTTCGGCACCGGCTTCCATGTGACGGACATGCCGATCGCCGACCGGGTCGTCGGCGCAGAGGGCATCACGCTCGCCGAGTCCTGGAAGGACGGCATGCAGTCGCTGCGGGGCGCCACCGCTGCGGGCTTCCCCAACTGGATGACGATCATCGGCCCCAACACGGGGCTCGGGAACTCCTCCATGATCCTGATGATCGAGTCCCAGCTGAACTACATGGCGGACTATCTGCGCCAGTTGAACGTCCTGGGCGGACGTGCCGCGCTCGGCGCGCGGAGGTCGGCGGTCGGGGCGTGGAACCGGCGGGTCCAGGAGCGGATGAAGCGGACCGTATGGAACACCGGTGGCTGCACCAGCTGGTATCTGGACGCCAACGGGCGCAACACCACGGTCTGGCCGGGAACGACAGGGGAGTTCCGCCGGGCGACGCAGACGGTGGACCTCGGGGAGTACGAGGTCATCCGGCCCCGGAAGACCGAAGCCGACGGGACCGTCGCCGCCGGGAAGGCCGTCGCCGGGGAGGTCGCGCGATGAGCCGGCTGCTGCGGCGCGAGGACGCCCCGCCGGTGCCCGTGCGTGAACTGACCGCCGTCTCCGCCGACGGCTCCCGCATCCACGTCGAGGTGCACGGGCCGGACGGCGCCCCCGCGGTGGTGCTGGCGCACGGCTGGACGTGCAACACCCACTTCTGGGCCGAACAGATCCGGGACCTTGCGGTGGACCACCGGGTCGTCGCCTACGACCAGCGCGGCCACGGCCGTACGCCCGCCGTCCGCCCCGAGTGCTACAGCACCGACGCGCTCGCCGACGACCTCGAAGCGGTGCTGGCCGCCGCCCTCGCCCCCGGCGAGCAGGCGGTGCTCGCCGGACACTCCATGGGCGGCATGACGCTGATGGCCGCCTCGCGGCGGGCCGGGCTGCGTGAGCACGCGGCAGCCGTGCTGCTGTGCAGCACCGGCAGTTCGCGGCTGATCGCCGAGTCGCTCGTCGTACCGATGCGGGCCGGTACCGTCCGGACCCGGATGACCCGCGCGATCCTCGGGGCGCGGGCCCCGCTCGGGCCGGTCACACCCGTCTCGAAGCGGATCCTCAAGTACGCGACGATGGGCGCCGGTTCGGCGCCGGAGCGGGTCGAGTCCTGTGCCAGGATCGTGCACGCCTGTCCGCGGGCGCCGCGGGTCGCCTGGGGGCATGTGCTCGCGGAGCTCGATCTCGACGCGGCGGTACGGGAGTTGCGGGTGCCCACGGCCGTGCTCGCGGGCACGGAGGACCGGCTGACGCCGCCCGTCCACGCCCGCGCCCTCGCGGCCGCGCTGCCCGACTGCCTGGGACTGACCGAACTGGCGGGCATGGGCCACATGACACCGGTGGAGGCGCCGGAGGCGGTCACCGCGAAAATCCGGGAACTGGTCGCCGGGTATGTCACTCCTGCCACCGGCACCGTCAGTGGCAGCGTTGAGGAGGAGGTCGTATGAGCGGCAGGCGCAGTCTCGAAGGACAGGTCGTGGTCGTCACCGGCGCGGCGCGCGGCGTGGGCGAGCTGCTGGCCCGCAAGCTCTCGGCGCGCGGCGCGAGTCTGGCGCTGGTCGGCCTGGAGCCGGATGAGTTGAAGAAGGTCGCCGAGCGGCTGCACTCGGAGAGCCACCACTGGTACGCGGACGTCACCGACCATGTGGCGATGGCGCAGGTCGCGCAGGAGGTGGAGGAGCGGTTCGGCAAGGTCGATGTCGTCGTCGCCAACGCGGGGGTCGCCTCGGGCGGGCCGTTCGTCGACTCCGACCCGGACTCGTGGCGGCGGGTCATCGAGGTCAATCTGATCGGCGGCGCGGTGACGGGGCGGGCGTTCCTGCCCGTACTGATGGAGAGCCGCGGCTACTTCCTGCAGATAGCGTCGCTCGCCGCGATCACTCCGGCGCCGATGATGACCGCGTACTGCGCGTCGAAGTCGGGCGTGGAGGCGTTCGCGCACAGCCTCCGGGCGGAGGTCGGCTACCGGGGGGTGAAGGTCGGCGTCGGCTATCTGTCCTGGACGGACACCGACATGGTGCGGGGCGCCGACCAGGACGGCGTGATGCGGGAGTTGCGGCAGCGGCTGCCGTGGCCGGCGAACCGTACGTATCCGCTGGGCCCGGCGATCGACCGGATCGTGGCAGGCATCGAACGGCGTTCCGCGCATGTGTACGCGCAGTGGTGGCTGCGGGGCATGCAGTCGGTGCGGGGCTACCTGCCGGCGGTCATCGGGGTGGTCGGACAGCGCGAGATGAGACGGTTCGGGCCGCGGCTGGAGGGTGTGAGCAAGGGGCTCGTGGGGGCCGGGGGTGCGGCGGACGAGAGTGCGCGCGGTGTGGGCGGCGAGGGGGGTACGGGAGGTACGCGGGGTGCGGGCACGCAGCGTGACTGATCGAAATGCGTGGAATGTCCTGCCGTGTAAGTCTGGTCGAGGCCCCTCCGGGGGCTATCCCCAAGCACCCCACTAGGAGTGAACAGCATGGGTATTGCAGACCAGTTCAAGGACAAGGCGCAGGAGCTCGCCGAGCAGGCGAAGAAGAACGTCGGCGACAAGAAGGGCGACGCGCGGCAGCGGTCGTCGTCCGAGGCGTCGGAGCGCGGGCGTGACAAGGCCCAGAACACGTCGCGGAGCGCGGCGCGGGGCACGCACGACCGGATCGACGACGAGTCTTGACTTGATCGTTGGTGACCTGCGCGGAGGCGTGGTTTGAGGCTTCGCGCGGATGAGGGGCGCGCCCGGGAGACCGGGCGCGCCTTTCGCGTGCGTGGGGTTTTTCTTCCCCCCACCCCGCCCCTTCCCGAACCCGGGGGCAAGCCCCCGGCCCCCCTTTTGTTCTCAATCGCCGGACGGCCTCGAAGGGCCGGGCCAATTCAGCCCGTCCGGCGATTGAGGACGGAACCGCGGAGTCAGGTTCGGGTGGCTGGGGCGGGGGCGTTCGTCACCTGGGGGGCAGTGGTGGGCGTGCCCGGTTCGGCGCCCCTTCGTACGTGGGCGGGGCAGCGGCCGGCTGGGTCTTCAGGAGGTCCAGGGCCACGTGCACCGCGTCGTCCAGCACCGCGTGGCGGCCCTCCGCCCAGTCCAGGGGGGTGCGCAGGGCCTCGAGGTCCGGTTCCACGCCTCGGTTCTCCACAGACCAGCCGTACTCGTCGAACCAGGCCGCATTCATCGGCACCGTGATCACCGTGCCGTCGATCAGCCGGTGCCGGCCGGTCATGCCGACCACGCCGCCCCAGGTCCGCTGACCCACGACCGGGCCCAGCTCCAGCAGGCGGAACGCAGCGGTGATCATGTCGCCGTCGGAGGATGTCGCCTCGTCGGCGAGGGCCACCACCGGACCCCGGGGGGCGTTGGAGGCGTACGAGACCGGCTGGGCGTTGCGGGTCAGGTCCCAGCCGAGGATCGTGCGGGTCAGTGTCTCGACCACCAGCTCGCTGATGTGGCCGCCCGCGTTGCCGCGTACGTCGACGATCAGGGCCGGGCGGGAGACCTCCAGGCGCAGGTCCCGGTTGAACTGGGCCCAGCCCGAGCCGCCCATGTCGGGGATGTGCAGGTAGCCGCACTTGCCGCCGCTCAGTTCGCGCACCACTTCACGGCGCTTGGCCACCCAGTCCTGGTAGCGCAGCGGCCGCTCGTCCACCAGGGGCACGATCGCGACGCGGCGCGCGGGGCCTTCGCAGTCGGCGGGCTGGAAGGTGAGTTCGACCGTGGTGCCGCCTGCCGCGGAGAGCAGGGGGTAGGGGCCTGTGACGGGGTCCACCGGGCGGCCGTCGACATGGGTGAGGACCGCGCCCTCCCGGATGCCCGTACCGGCGAGCGGTGACCGGGCCTTGGAGTCCGAGGAGTCGCCGGGCAGGATCCGCCGGAGCACCCAGGCCCCGTCCCGGCACACGAGGTTCGCGCCGAGCAGCCCGATCGGCCGCTGGTAGTGCGGCGGTCCCTCGTTGCGGCGGGCGGGTGCCACGTACGCGTGCGAGGTGCCCAGTTCGCCGAGCACCTCGCGCAGCAGATCGGCGAACTCGTCGGGCGTCGCGACCCGTTCGACCAGCGGACGGTACTGGTCGAGCACGCCCGCCCAGTCGATGCCGCACATGTCCGGCTCCCAGAAGTAGGACCGGATGATGCGGCCCGCCTCCCCGTACGCCTGCCGCCACTCCGCCGGCGGGTCGACGTCGTGCAGGATCCGCCGCAGGTCGAGGTAGACCGTCGAGTCGCTGTCGCCGGCCTCGGTGGCCGGTACCGCCCGCAGTTCGCCGTCGTCCATGACAACGAGCCGTGTCGCGTCGCCGCTGACGGCGAACCAGTCGAGATGGCCGACGAGTTCGGTCTTCCTGGCCTTGGTGATGTTGAAGTGTTCGAGGGTGGGGCGCCCCGAGGTGTCGGCCGGGTTGACGAACGTCTCGCCGAGGGCGCCGGAGATCGGCCAGCGCAGCCAGACGAGCCCGCCGCCGCTGACCGGATGGAGAGCCGAGTACTTCGACGCGGTGACCGGGAACGGCGTCACCCGGTTCTCCAGCCCCTCGAACTCGACCGTGACCGTGGCCCCTTCGACCGGAGTCGCTTCCGGGGTGTCGACCGGGTCGAGGCCGCCGGCCGCCGGGCGGCCCTCCGGTGAGAGAGCGAACGGGGACGGCGTGGCCGAGGAGAGCGGCACCAGGTACGGGCGGCAGCCGAGCGGGAAGGAGAGGTCGCCGGTGTGGACGTCGTACACCGGGTCGAAGCCGCGCCAGGAGAGGAACGCGAGATACCGGCCGTCGCCCGTGAACACCGGGTTCTCGTCCTCGAAGCGGCCGTTGGTGACATCGACGATCACCGGCGTACCGGGCCCCATGATCCGGGCCAGTTTGATCTGCCGCAGCGAGCGGCCGATTCCGGGATGCGACCAGGTCAGCCAGGCGCCGTCCGGCGAGAACGCCAGATCTCGGACGGGGCCGTTGATGGAGCGGATCAGTTCGGTCGGTTCGCCGGTGGACTCCTCGGCGGTCTCCAGGAGCAGCAGGCGGCCGTCGTTCGTCGCGATCGCGAGCCGTTCGCCGTCCGGGTCGGAGGTCATCTCATGGACCCGGCCGATCTGCCCGGAGGCGAGCCGGCGCGGCTCCCGGCCGCCACTGGCGCGCGGCAGGTAGGAGATCTCGATCGCGTCCACGCCGTCCGCGTCCGTGACGTACGCGACCTGGCCGACGCTGCCGAGCATCTCGGGCAGCCGGACCCGGACCCCCGGTGTGTCGGCGATCGTGCGGGCGGGCCCGTCGCGGTGGGTGAGCCAGTACAGACTGCCGCGCACCGTGACGGCGCTCGCCCGGCCCGTCTCGTCCACGGCCAGCGAGTCGACGTGGCTGGCGGCCGGCACCTGGTACGAACGCCGCCCGGCCCGCGGCCCGCCGAGCCGCACGTCCAGCTTCCGCGGCACCGCGTCCGGCGACAGGTCGTCGACCAGCCACAGATCGCCCGCGCACTGGTAGACGACCCGGCGCCCGTCGCTGGACGCGTGCCGGGCGTAGAACGCGTCGTGGTCGGTGTGGCGGCGCAGATCGCTGCCGTCGGGCAGGCAGGAGTAGAGGTTGCCGACGCCCTCGTGGTCGGAGAGGAACGCGATCCGCCCGCCGACGAACATCGGTGCGTCCAGATGGCCGTTCAGATCGGGCAGCAGCCGCACACCGTGCAGCCACAGCCGCCCCGTCGCCCCGCCCCGGTACCGCTTCCAGGCGGCCGGTTCGTGCGGCGGCGTCCCGGTGAGCAGCAGTGTGCGCCGCTCGCCGTCGATGTCCGCGACCGCGATGTCGGAGACCGGGCCCCAGGGGAGCTTCCCGCCGGGGGAGCCGTCCGTGGGGACGCTGTAGGCCCAGGAGAAGTACGAGAACGGCTGGGCGTGCGAGGACACGGCGAGGATGTGGGACTGCTCGCCCGGATCGGGCGTCCAGCCGCGGACCCGGGCGTCGGTGGCCCCCCAGTAGGTGAGCCGGCGGGCCGGCCCGCCCTCGACCGGGGCGAGATGGATCTCGGGGTCGAGACTGCGCCAGGTCGTGTAGGCGATACGGGTTCCGTCGGGGGAGAAGCGCGGGTGGCTGACCCGGGTCCGGTCGACGGTCACCCGCCACGCCCGGCCCGGCCGGTGCCCCTCGGGGACGAGGGGAGCGACCCAGAGGTCGTCCTCGGCCGCGAAGCAGAGCAGGTCCTCGTGGAGGTGCGGGAAACGGAGATACGCGACGTCGTCACTCACCCCCCAATGCTTTCCGCGCGAGAGGGCCCCGGCAACTTGTGGCGCGGCACCTTGTGGTGCAGCACACAAGCGAAACGATTTAGTTTCGCTGAGTCGGCGAGGTACCGTCGATGTGTACGAAACAGTTTCGTTCGGCTGACTGACGTACGAGCGACTGATGTACGAGCGAGAGAACAGGAGGTCGCAGCATGGCACGCACCAGGCTCACGCCCGAGCGCGAGAGCGAGATATACGGCGCAGTGCTCGACCTGCTGCGCGAGGTCGGCTACGACGCCCTGACCATGGATGCCGTCGCCGCCCGCACCCGTTCCAGCAAAGCCACCCTCTATCGCCAGTGGGGGAGCAAGGCGGAGCTGGCCGTCAAGGCGCTGCGGCACAACAAGCCGGGCGGCCTTGCCGAGGTCGACACCGGCTCGCTGCGCGGCGACTTCCACGCCGCGCTGGGCCGTACCGACGACTGTCAGATGGAGAAGGACTCCGCGCTGATGCGGGGCCTGATGCATGCCGTCCACGAGAATCCCGATCTTTACCAGGCCCTGCGCGAGCTGCTCATCGAGCCGGAGATGACCGGTCTCGACATGCTGCTCCGCCGAGCCGTGGACCGGGGTGAGCTGCGTCCGGACAACCCGGCGCTGAAATATGTACCGCACATGCTGATCGGTGCTTTCACCGCTCGGCAGCTGGTCGAGGACCGCGCCGTCGACCAGGCGTTTCTCATCGACTATGTCGACTCCGTGATCCTCCCCGCTCTCGGCGTCTGACCCCGTCCCCTCCGTACGGCCCCCTCCCCAAGCCCCACCTGACACGCCGCTCTCGTCGTCGGGCTGGTTCCTCATGCCCTTTTCCACTCACACGACCTGACCGGGAGTACGCCCCCGTGGCCACATTCCTCTACAAAATCGGACGATTCGCCTTCCGGCGCCGCCGCTATGTCGCCCTCGTCTGGGTGGCGCTGCTGGCGCTCGCCGGATTCGGCGCGGCCTCCGCGTCCACTGCCACGTCCAGCTCCTTCTCCATTCCGGGTACGGAGGCACAGAAGGCCTTCGACCTGCTGGAACAGCGCTTCCCCGCTATCAGCGCCGACGGCGCGACCGCACGGGTCGTCTTCAAGGCGCCCGACGGCGAGAAGATGACGGACCCGGGCAACAAGGCCGAGGTGCGCAAGGTCGCGGACGAGCTGAAGTCCGGCTCGGACCAGATCGCCTCGGTGACCGACCCGTACACGGGCAAGGCCGTCAGCAAGGACGGTTCCACCGCGTACGTCTCCGTCTCCTACAAGGTCAGCTCGATGGAGCTGACCGATGCGACGCGGGACGACCTCCAGGACGCGGGCAGGGCCGCACAGCACAGCGGGCTCACCGTGGAGATCGGCGGTGACGCGCTCCAGGTGATGCCGGAGACCGGTGCCACCGAGATCATCGGTGTGGCGATCGCGGCGGTCGTGCTGGTCATCACCTTCGGGTCGTTGATCGCGGCCGGGCTGCCGCTGCTGACCGCGCTCATCGGCGTCGGCATCGGCGTCTCGACGATCACGGCGCTGGCGAACGTGCTCGACCTGGGCTCCACCACCTCCACCCTCGCCATGATGATCGGCCTCGCGGTCGGCATCGACTACGCGCTCTTCATCGTCTCCCGCTACCGCGCCGAGCTGGCCGAGGGCCGCGAGCGCGAGGAAGCGGCGGGGCGGGCGGTCGGCACGGCCGGTTCCGCGGTCGTCTTCGCCGGTCTCACCGTCGTCATCGCCCTGGTCGGCCTGGCCGTCGTCAATATCCCGATGCTGTCGAAGATGGGCTTCGCCGCGGCCGGCACGGTCGCCATCGCCGTCCTGATCGCGCTGACCCTCGTCCCGGCGATGATGGGCTTCGCGGGCAAGCGGGTGATGGGGCGCAAGGCGCGCAAGGCCGCCGAGGCGGAGATCAAGACGGACCCGAAGCCCAACATGGGCACCCGGTGGGCGCGGTTCGTGCTGCGCAAGCCGGTGTGGGTGCTGCTGGTCGGAGTCATCGGCCTCGGGACCATTGCCGTACCGGCCGTCTCGCTGGAGATGGGCCTGCCCGACGACGGCTCCCAGTCCACCAGCACCACGCAGCGCCGTGCCTACGACCTGCTCTCCGACGGCTTCGGCCCCGGCTTCAACGGGCCGCTGATGGTCGTCGTGGACACGGCGAACAGCTCGGACGGCAAGTCCGCGGTCGACCGGGTCACCGACGACATCTCCGGTATCCCGCACGTCGTCGCCGTCTCCCCGGCCACCTTCAACAAGGCCGGCGACACCGCGATGATCACCGTCGTCCCGAAGGACCGGCCGAGCTCCGCCGAGACGGAGAACGTGGTCCACGCGATCCGTGACTCGGGCAAGGACATCAAGTCCGACACCGGCGCCGAGGTCCTGGTCACCGGCTCCACGGCGATGAACATCGACTTCTCGCAGAAGATGAACGACGCGCTGCTGCCGTATCTGGCGCTCGTCGTCGGCCTGGCGTTCCTGCTCCTGATGGTGGTCTTCCGGTCGGTGCTGGTGCCGCTGAAGGCGGCCCTCGGCTTCCTGCTCTCGGTCGTCGCGGCCCTGGGTGCGGTCGTCGCGGTCTTCCAGTGGGGCTGGCTCGGCTCGCTCTTCGGCGTCGAACAGACCGGCCCGATCATGTCCATGATGCCGATCTTCATGGTGGGTGTGGTCTTCGGTCTCGCCATGGACTACGAGGTCTTCCTCGTCACCCGGATGCGCGAGGCGTACGTCCACGGGGAGAAGCCCCCGCAGGCGATCGTCACCGGCTTCCGGCACGGCGCCCGCGTCGTCACCGCCGCAGCCGTGATCATGATGGCGGTCTTCGCCGGGTTCATCGGCTCCAGCGAGTCGATGATCAAGATGATCGGCTTCTCGCTCGCCATCGCGGTCTTCTTCGACGCGTTCGTCGTCCGGATGGCGATCGTGCCCGCCGTCCTCGCCCTGCTCGGCAAGCGCGCCTGGTGGCTGCCACGCTGGCTCGACCGGCTGCTGCCCAACGTCGACGTGGAGGGCGAGGGGCTGCGCAAGCAGCTCGGCGAGACGCCGCCCGACGGCGATGGCCGCCGTGACGCCCAGGGCGAGCGCGAGCTGGCCCGGGTCTGATTTCTTACGAGCCCCGGGGCTCGCGCTCGAGCGGAGCGCGGCCCCGGACCGCGCCGGTTTGCCTGTGGGGACGGGGGGCCGGGGCGACGATGAGCCCCCGTGCGAGCGGCACGGGGGCTCATTCATGCCGTCACGCCCCGGTGGTCAGCGTCCGCACGGCCTCGGGCCTGTTCTCGTCGTGGATGCGGTGCAGGAAGCGGTTCATCGACGCGTTGTCGAACTGCACCACCTCGACGCCGTCCGCCGAGTGCTTCTCCACGACCAGCTGCGCCCGGCCGCACGGCCATATCCGGATGGGGCCGCGACTGGCGGGGGAGCGCATTCCGCCCTCCAGCAGGTCGCGGCCGAAGGCCCAGTCGGTGCCGCCGGGGAAGGTGACATGGACGATCCGCGGGTCGGAGGCGGCGTCGTACCGCAGGTCGACGGGGACGGCGAAGGTGTCGGTGGCCTCGGTGATGAGCCGGGCTTCGGTGTGCTCTTCGATCACGAGGGACATGGCCAGCTCCTCCTGTTTGCCCGGTCTTGCCATCTAATGTGCCATATTTTGGCCGGTTGGCGCGGCGAGGGTGCCGGGGCAACCGGTGGGGCGCGCAGCTGTGACGGATGCGCTCTTGCGAATGGTTCGCAACAAGGACTTATTATCGAGAGGTTCATGACCCCGCGCAGCTATGCAGTAACGAAGGAAGCGGAGCCTCCTCCATGCATGTACCCGACGGATTCATCAACGCACCCGTCTCCGCCGCCGCCGGTGTCGTCGCCGCGGGTGCCGTTGCGGTCAGTCTGCGGGGCGCCCGCCGCGAGCTCGACGAGCGCACCGCGCCGCTCGCGGGCCTGGTCGCCGCCTTCATCTTTGCCGTGCAGATGCTGAACTTCCCGGTCGCCGCGGGTACCAGCGGCCATCTGCTGGGCGGGGCGCTGGCCGCGATCCTGGTCGGTCCTTACACCGGGGTGCTCTGCATATCCGTCGTCCTGCTCATGCAGGGCATCCTCTTCGCGGACGGCGGGCTCACCGCGCTGGGCGTCAACGTCCTCGACATGGGCATCACGACCACCGTCGTCGCATACGCCCTCTTCCGCGGCCTGGTCGGCGTGCTGCCGCGGACCCGCCGCTCCATGACGGCCGCGTCGTTCGTCGCCGCGCTGGTCTCCGTCCCGGCCGCGGCGGTCGTCTTCACGCTGATCTACTGGATCGGCGGCACCACCGACATCCCGATCGGCAAGGTCTTCACCGCGATGGTCGGCGTGCACGTCCTGATCGGGATCGGTGAGGCCCTGATCACCGCGCTGACCGTCGGCGCCGTCATCGCCGTCCGCCCCGACCTGGTGCACGGCGCCCGGGGACTGACCGCGCCGCTCAAGCTCCGGGTCGGCGGCGAGCTCGTCGACGCGCCGGTGCGCGAGGCCGCCCCCGTCGCCGCCCGGTCGACGCGCAAGGTCTGGGCCACCGGCCTGGTCACCGCCCTCGTCCTCGCGGGCTTCGTCTCCTTCTACGCCTCCGCCAGCCCGGACGGCCTGGAGAAGGTCGCCGCCGACCAGGGCATCGACGAGAAGGCCGAGCCGCATGCGTCCAAGGACTCCCCGCTCGCCGACTACGGCGTCCGGGACATCTCCGACACCCGTATCTCCGGCGGCCTCGCCGGTGTGATCGGGGTCGGCGCCACGGTCGTGGCCGGCAGCGGGGTCTTCTGGGCCGTGCGCCGCCGCCGTACGGCGGACGCCCTCGAAGCCCGCACCCAGGAAACCGTCTGATGGGCGCCGGGCACGCGCACAAGCTCTACCGGCACGGGCACTCGCCGGTCCATGATCTGCCGCCGCACTGCAAGCTGGCCGCCGTCTTCTGCTTCGTGGTGGTCGTCGTCTCGACGCCGCGCGAGGCGGTCTGGGCGTTCGCGCTGTACGCCGCGCTGATCGCCGCGGTCGCCGCGCTGGCCCGGATCCCGGCCGGGTTCCTCCTCAAGCGGCTGCTCATCGAGGTGCCGTTCGTCGCGTTCGCGCTGTTGATGCCGTTCGTGGTGCCGGGCGAGCAGACCGACCTCCTCGGTGTCCCGGTCAGCGTCCCCGGTCTCTGGGGCGCCTGGAACGTGCTGGCCAAGGGCACCCTGGGCGTCGCCGCCTCGGTGCTGCTGGCCTCCACCACCGAGCTGCGCTCCCTGCTGCTCGGCCTTCAGCGGCTCAAGCTGCCGCCGCTGCTCGTGCAGATCGCCTCGTTCATGATCCGGTACGGGGATGTGGTCTCCGGCGAGATGCGGCGGATGTCGATCGCCCGCCGCTCCCGGGGCTTCGAGGCGCGCGGCGTGCGGCAGTGGGGGGTTCTCGCCACTTCGGCGGGCGCTCTCTTCATCCGCTCCTACGAACGCGGCGAACGCGTCCATCTCGCCATGGTCAGCCGCGGCTACACCGGCTCGATGCCGGTCATCGACGAAGTGACGGCGTCCGGTGCCCAGTGGGCGTACGCCTCGGCACTCCCCGTTCTCGCCCTCGTCGTCTGTCTGCTGGGATGGACCCTATGAGCATGTCACCGACGCCCCCCGCCTCCCTCGAGGTCAGCGGCCTCGCCTACGCCTACCCCGACGGTCACCAGGCGCTCTTCGGCGTCGATCTCACCGTCGCCCGCGGCGAACGCGTCGCCCTGCTCGGCCCGAACGGCGCCGGCAAGACCACCCTCGTCCTCCACCTCAACGGCATCCTCGACGCCGGCGCGGGCACTGTCCGGGTCGCCGGTCTCCCGGTGGAGAAGCGCAACCTCGCCGAGATCCGCCGCCGCGTCGGCATCGTCTTCCAGGACCCCGACGACCAGCTCTTCATGCCGACCGTCCGGGAGGACGTCGCCTTCGGACCCGCCGCCTCCGGGCTGCGCGGCGCCGAGCTGGAGGAGCGGGTCGTCGAGGCCCTGAAGCAGGTCGGCATGGAGGGGTACGCGAACCGGCCCCCGCACCACCTCTCTTTCGGCCAGCGCCGCCGCGTCGCCGTCGCCACCGTGCTCGCGATGCGGCCGGAAATTCTCGTCCTGGACGAGCCCTCGTCCAACCTGGACCCCGCGTCGAGGCGTGAACTCGCCGACATCCTGAGGTCGTTGGACGTCACCGTGCTGATGGTCACGCATGACCTGCCGTACGCCCTGGAGCTCTGTCCGCGCGCCGTCATCCTCAGCGACGGTGTCATCGCCGCCGACGACCGTACGCATGACCTGCTCTGCGACGAGGAGTTGATGCGCGCCCACCGTCTGGAGCTGCCCTTCGGGTTCGACCCGCGCTCCGTGACCATGGACGCGTGACCGACGACGCCACCAGCCATCCCGCGGCCTCGCTGCTGCTCGACGAACAGCTCTGATTCGTGCGGTACGCGGCGCAGCGGGCCGTGACCGCCGTCTGCCGCCCGCCGCTGCCGGACCGCATCCGCTGACCCCACCCCGGCCGACCCGGCGAAGATCACTGCGCTCCGTAACGCGCTGGTGCCGGCGGGCCGAGGTACTGAGCTGAACGTCACCCGCGGTACCGCTCACCTGCGGCGCCGTGCACCATGGGGGGATGAGCGGGAGTGCAGGAGCAGGCGTGGACGTACGGGGCACGGTGGCGGCCGGATTCGAACCGGTCAGGGACGCCTTCATCCGTAACTTCGAGCACCGCGGCGAGCGGGGGGCCGCAGTCGCCGTCTACCGGGACGGGCGCAAGGTCGTCGATCTGTGGGCCGGTACGAGGGACGTCGACGGCGCGGAACCATGGGCCGTCGACACCGTGCAGATAGTCCGCTCGGCGTGCAAGGGCATCGCCGCCGCTGTACCGCTGCTGCTGCACCAGCGCGGCCAGGTGGACCTGGACGCACCGGTCGGCACGTACTGGCCCGAGTTCAAGACGGCCGGGAAGGAACGCGTCCTCGTGCGCCACCTCCTCGCCCACCGGGCCGGGGTTCCCGCCCTCGACCGGCCGCTGACACCGCAGGAGGCCGTCGACGGGATCTCCGGGCCGCGGGCCGTCGCCGCGCAGCGCCCGCAGTGGGAGCCGGGCACCGCACACGGCTACCACGCACAGACGTACAGCTGGCTCGTCGGCGAGCTGGTGCGCAGGGTCACCGGGCGCACCGTGGGCCGCTGGGTCGCCGAGGAGATCGCCCGCCCGCTCGGCCTGGACTTCTGGTTCGGGCTGCCGGCGGAAGAGGCGCACCGGGTGGGCCGGATCGGACGGGTCGAGCCGCCCGCCCTCCAGGACAACGGTGGCGCCCTGCGGATGCGCGCCAAGCGGTCGGTCGTGGATGCCTACCGCGACCCGGAGTCGCTGACCCGTCGCGCGTTCGGCGCGATCGACCCGCCGCCCGACGAGAACGACTCCGCCCACCGGGCGGCCGAACTCCCCGCCTCCAACGGCATCGCGACCGCCCGGGCCCTGGCCCGCTGCTACGCCGCGATGATCGGCCCGGTCGACGGCCACCGGCTGTTCGCCCCGGCCACGCTCACCCTCGCCCGCACCGAGGAGTCCGCGGGCCCGGACCGGGTGCTCGTCGTGAACACCCGCTTCGGCCTCGGCTACATGCTGCACGGCCCGGCCGCCCCGCTCCTCGCCCCCGGCTCCTTCGGCCACCCGGGCCGCGGCGGCTCGCTCGGCTTCGCCGACCCCGAATCGGGCGTCGCGCTCGGCTATGTGACGAACGGTCTGCAGAAGGGAGTCACCGCCGATCCCCGTGCCCAGGCCCTGGTCAGAGCAGTACGGTCGGCGCTATGACTCCTACCGGCAATTCCAGGTTCGACGGATACGGCGTACTCATCACGGGCGCGGGACAGGGCATCGGCGCGGCCACGGCCCGCCGGCTGGCCGCCGAGGGCGCGCGCGTCCTGGTGACCGATCTGGACGGTGACCGCGCCGAGCACACGGCGGCGGCGATACGGAAGACGGGCGCCACCGCCGAGGCGCTGCCCTGCGACGTGGGCGACCGGGCGGCGGTCGAGGCGGCGGTGGCCCATGCGGTCGAGGCGTTCGGCACGCTCGACGTGCTGGTCAACAACGCGTACCGCTGCACCCCCGACACCCCGCTCTTCGAGGACGAGCCCGACGACGTCTGGCAGGGCGATCTGGACGCCACGCTCACCGGCCCGTACCGCTGCTCGCGCGCGGCGCTGCCGCATCTGGTGGCGTCGGGGAGGGGTGCGATCGTCAACATCGGCTCGGTCAACGGCGAACAGGGCTTCGGCAACCACGCCTACAGTGCCGGCAAGGCCGGCCTGGGCAGTCTGACCCGTACGCTCGCCGGCCACGCCGGTCCGCGTGGGGTCCGGGTCAACCTGGTGATGCCCGGCACGATCCGCACGGACGCCTGGGAGGGGCGTGACGCGGAGCTCGACCGGGTGAGCCCGCTCTACCCTCTGGGCCGCGTCGGTGAACCGGACGACATCGCGGCGGCGGTAGCCTTCCTCGCCTCCCGCGACGCGTCCTGGATCACGGGGACGACGCTGCGTGTGGACGGCGGCCTGCTCGCTGTGAACACAGGCTTCCTGAAGGCGATCGCGGAGGACTGAACCGGGCTGCTGAGCCGGGCTGCTGTCCGGCGGGGGCCGGTGCCGCGTGCCCGGGCCGCCGCGCTCAACTCGTGTGCAGCATCAGCCCGATCCCGACGACCATCAGCCCGGCCGCCGCGATGCGCGGTGCGCCGAACCGCTCCTTGAAGAACACCGTCCCGATCGCCGCGCCCACGATGATCGACGACTCGCGCAGGGCGGCGATCGGGGCCAGCGCGGCCTTCGTCTGCGCCCACAGGACGAGCCCGTACGCGGTCACCGACAGGGCCGCGCCGAGCAGCCCCCGTACCGCGAACGGCCTCAGTTGGGCGGCCAGTTGCCCGCGGCGGAGGTAGAGCGTGTACGCCGGGACGACGAGCCCCTCCAGGATCATCAGCCAGGCGATGTAGCCGAGTGAGGTGCCGGAGGCCCGGACCCCCACCCCGTCGACGGTCGTGTAGCCGGCGATCGCCAGACCCGTCGCCAGCGCGGCGGTGATCGCCGGCCAGTGCGGGCGGGTCTGCGAGCCCCGGATGCCCCACAGCGCGACGCCGACGAGCCCGGCGCAGGCGACCGCCACCCCCGCCGTCGCCCAGCCGTCCGGCCGCTCGCCGACGAAGACCGCCGCGAGCACCGTCACCACCAGGGGCGCGGTGCCGCGTGCGATCGGATACATCTGGCCGAAGTCGCCGAGCGTGAACGACCGCATCAGCAGCGCCATGTAGGCGACGTGCAGGATCGCCGAGACGATCAGATACGGCCACGCCTGCGCAGCCGGCAGCGGTACGAAGCAGGCGGTGACCGCGCCGAGCAGTGCCCCGCCCCCGGAGATCAGGGTGAAGGAGAGCAGCTGGTCCTGGATGGCGTGTCCGAACACTGGGGACTACCAACACGGACCATAGCAGTGTTCCGAGCACGGGCAGCGCAGCCCCTCGGCCGGCGGGACCCAACTCCCGTACTCAGCAAGCTAGTTGGGCCTGTCAGCGCGTCACAGCACGTACGTGCCCTTGGCTGGCAGCGTGTCAGCGACGAACGTCCCCACACCGTTCTCAGTACGGATGAGCCCCTTCGCTCGCAGGTCTGCCAGCGCCTTACGTGCCACCGTGAGCGACACGCCCCACAACCCGCTCAGCGCAACCGCCCCGGGGATTTGGGCGGCCGGTGCCAGGATTCCAGCGCGGATATCACGCTCTATCGCTGCGCTGATCTGAGGCCATTTGGCTTTCGTCGGGTCGAGATCTCGGGACATACCCACATCGTGCGGGCTGTCAGCGGGTAGAGCGAGCCGTAGCCTGGGGTACCCAGGTGCACCCAGCTCGGCATAAAGTAGTGGGGAAGCCAAGCGGCCCCCGGCAGCGATGAAAGCGCTAACCAGGGGCCTAAGTGATCAACGGAGGATCACCTATGGAGCAGAGTAGCGACACCTGCGGAGCGGTACGCCCCGGCCACTCGGCGGAATTCAACAGCTGCATGCGGGGCAATGGGCATGGCGGACACCACCGGAACGCGCTAGGTGCCGTGTGGGACGCTGACGAGCAGGCACACGCCGCAGTAGAGACGGAGCGGCGCGCATGACCTTCGTGGAACTGATCTTGATAGTCGTCGGCCTGGCGGTACTAGCCGGAGTAATTGCGCTGCCCGTGCTGCTCATTCGGTGGCTGGTGCGTAAGCGCCGATAGCCCCTGTAAACGACTAAGAGCCCCGCCCCGGAGAGTGTCCAGGGTGGGGCTCTGTTCATGGGGTGGGGCCGGAATGCGAGCGAAACGTGCCACGGCCTTGTTCCGCCGCTGGTAGAGGCCAGCGCGTACTACAGCAGCAGATCTTGAGTGAGTGATCGTTCTTGGACGGCGTGTTTCCAGGGACGGAGTCGTGCGGGGAGTGGGTCGTCGCGGCGGCGGT